>JASFOZ010000045.1:0-14692 GCA_050116255.1 Desulfarculaceae bacterium | reverse complement strand
TTATTGTAGTAATCGGTCCATGGCCCCAGATTGTCTTGCCGCTCCGCCGATGATTCGTAGGTTTGACTGTAGGCCCATTCCCTGATGCTGGTCTGGATGAAACGTTCGGCCTTGCCGTTGGTGCGCGGCGTGTAGGGCCGAGTCCTTACATGTTTTAGGCCAAGGTATCTTACGGCGGTTTTGAAAAGGTAAGAGCGGTAGCATCCGCCGTTGTCGGTCATTACCCGCTTGACTGTGATACCCTGCCGCCGATACCAATCCACCGTGCGGATCAGGAAACAGGCTGCTGAAATGGCCTTTTCATCCGGCAGCATCTCGGTGTAGGCAGATCGGCTGTTATCGTCCACACAAACGTGAAGATACTCCCAGCCGGGTTTACGCCTGGGTTTTGAACGGTCACCGGTGATACGATGCCCCACGCCGTCTATCCTTCCCAACTTCTTGATGTCCAAATGGATCATGTCGCCAGGAGCCTTGTGCTCGTAGCGTATAACCGGCGGTCTGGGCTCAAGCACAGAGAGCTTGTTCAAACCTAGACGCCTGAGTTCTAATCCCACAGTTGAAAAAGGCAGGCAAAGGAACAATGCAATCTGTGGCCCGCTCATACGCATTCGCCGCATGCCTGCTATGACGGCCACGCGCTCCACGGGCATGCGCCTGGGGCTGCGACAAGGCCGGGAACTGCGATTATATAGAGCCGCCGGGCCTCCTTGCCGATAACGGGACAGCCACTTGTAAACCGTGCGGCGGCTCAAGCCCATTTGATGGGCCACCTCCTTGACACTGATCCCATCATTCATAACCCTGTCCACCATTAACGCTCGACTGTAAACCGTGGTTCTGGCACCATTATGGGAGTTGTTCACACGCTGCTCCTTGTTTGAGACTTGTCTTGGTAAAACCAGTCTCTTACAAGATCGGTGTGTGAACAACGTCTTTAGCATCTACAACTAGGCCTTGCTTTTGCGCTGTTTGAAAAACTCTTCCATCATCCGGGCGGGTTCGCCGGAGGCGTAGGATTCGGCCTGGATTCGAATGCCGGCCTCGATGCAGCTTTCAAAGGTCTCCTGGGTCATTTCCCTAAAGCGCTGCTTATTAAGACGCATTGCCACCGGCGGCTTCTGGCCGAACTCTTTGGCGACTTCTATTGCTTTGGCGAGGACCTCGCTTTCCTCCACCAGATGGTGAATAAGGCCGATCCGGTAACACTCGTCAGCAGACATCATGCGGCCGCTGAGGGTCAGCTCAATGGTGCGGGACATGCCCAGCATCTCTTTCATGATCCAGGGACCGGTGGTGCTGGCGATGCCGGAGTTGATCTCAGGCTGGCCCATCTTCACTCCGGCATGGGCCACCCTCACGTCCCCCAGCAGGGCCACCTGAAACGCCGAACCGGCCGCCACGCCGTTTAGAGCTATCACCAAGGGCTTGGCCAGGCTCCTTAGCAGCGAATAGAAAACGTCCCACTCCTTGATCCATTCAACCGCCCGCTCCGGGTCAAAGCCATGGGCCTGCTCCAGGTCCTGCCCGGCTGAGAAGGCACGGTTGCCAGCTCCAGTCATGATCAGGGCTCTGATGCCTGGGTCAGACTCAAATGCCTTGATAGCCTCGGCGATCTCAGACCTCATGTCTGTGTGCCAGGCATTTAATTTATCCGGACGATTAAGAGTGATAATGCCGACCTCGTCTTTGATTTCGGTGAGTGCGAACTGAGACATTTTGCATTCCCCATAATAATTTATTGCATAGCGCCAAATTTTAGTTTTATGCGATATGTTTTATTATCAAATCAAGATTGTGAAGTCAAGGGAATTTTGGATAGACAAGATAAGGTCTGAACCGGACCTGCAGTTTCCCATTCATACCTAGGCTTAGAAACCCAGGGGCTGCTACATAATTTGGTTGACATAAAACGAATTGCCATGTTATCAGGTGTCATGGTTGTAATGTTGCCTGACAAATATTCCCTACCCAAGACCTCCCGTCTGCCGGATCAGGTGGCTGCAGTCTTGATCGACGAGATGGAAAAGGGCGTGCTGCGGGCCGGGGACATGCTTCCCAGTGAGGAAGTGCTTGCGGAAAAGTTCGGGGTAAGCCGGGCCGTTATACGCGAGGCCCTGTCCCAGCTCAAGTACGAAGGCCTCGTCTCCTCCCGCCAAGGTAAGGGAGCCATGGTCATGGGGTCGGAGGGCCGGCGTTTTCTGCGCTTCCCGGAGTTGGACAATTATAACGTAGGCGACATGGCCCAGCTTTTCGAGCTGCGCGCCATTTTGGAAAGCGAGGCGGCCGGCCTGGCCGCCACCCGGCGCTCTCTACAAGAATTGAGCCAGCTGCGTATCCACTTGCAGGGCATGGCCGAGGCCGTAGCCGAAAACAGCGACGGGGTCTTGCCGGATTTCGAGTTTCACAAGACCATTGCCCAGGCCAGCGGCAACCAGCATTTGTGCGCCCTCATGCAGTTTTTGAATCAGCGGATTTTGCGGATGATCGAAACGGCTAGAACAAGCTCCAGCCGAACCGCCGGGCTGCCGGAAAAGGTGCACCAGGAACACCAAGCCATTTTTTCGGCCATTGAGGCCGGAAACGCGGGGCAGGCCAAGGAGGCTTCGTTCAACCATTTCTGCAATGCCGCCAACCGGCTGGGGCTGGGCATATTCAGCCAAAAAAAGTCCGGTCCGGCGGACCGGCGGGATTGAGCAAAAGCCCTTCCGTGACAGAGTAATAATGAAAAACGGGGTAACCTCCGGTTTTTCTGTCGCTAATTACTGTTTAAAAATTTTTACAACCAGGCGCAGGGAGCATAGTCCCCAGAGGATCATGCCCTGTGTTGAAATACACAAGAAGGGACGGTCATGTCTGAAAACAACCAAAATTTCAATCTGCGCGATGCTGATCGCGTGGTCATCACCACTCTGGTGGACAACTATATTGACAACCTCTTGACCAATACCGAGCACGTGAAACGGGCCACCTTGATGAAAGGCGGCGTCAGACGCGAGCCCCTGCTGGCCGAACATGGACTGAGCTTTTTCATCGAGGCCTTTTCCGGCGAGGAACGCCACTGCATCCTCATGGATTTCGGTATCTCGCCCAAGGCCATGCCCAATAACCTCATCGCCCTGGGAGTGGACCCGGCCGAGGCTGAGGCGGCCTTTTTGTCCCACGGTCACCATGACCACATCGGCGCCTTGAAGGAGGTGCTGGGCTCCCTGCCCAAGCCCATCGAGGTCTATCTGCACCCCTTGGCCCTGTCCCAGAACCGCATCCACTTCTTCCCGGACGGGCGCGAGGTTCCCATCCCCACCTTGAAACGCGAGGTCGTGGAGCAGACCGGATGCCCTTTGGTGGAAATAAGCCAGCCCCACCTGCTGGCCGGCGGCCTGTTAGGCACCCTCACCGGAATCCCCCGCGAGACTTCGTTCGAAAAAGGCATGCCCACCGCCCACTACAAGATCGACGGCAAAACCAGCAAGGACGACATCCTGGACGATCAGGCCTTGGTGGCCAAGGTAAAGGGCAAGGGCCTGGTGATCATCGCGGGCTGCGGACACTCAGGAATCGTCAACACCGTCAACTTCGCCCGCCGGCTGACCGGTGAGGAGAAGATCTACGCGGTGCTGGGCGGCTTCCACCTCACCGGCCCAGAGTTCGAGCCTATCATCGACGTCACCGTGGAGGCCATGAAGCAATTCTCGCCCCAAGTCATCATCCCCTGCCACTGCACCGGCTGGAAGGCCATAAACCGCTTTGAACAGGAGTTCCCCGGGCAGTTTGTGCTCAATTCGGTGGGGGCCAAGATCGTTCTATAGTTTTTACTTATTATTTCAGGCTTTTACTCAGCCATCAACATGAAGGAGGATATTATGGGCGGACTGTTCGGCAAAACCAGAGGGGCGGCCCTGTCTACGGCTGTGGTGCTCCTGGCGGCCATGCTCCTGGCCACGCCAGGCGCCTCCCAGGCTGCATCCGACACCATCAAATGGAACGTCTCCCTGTTCGGCGCTCCCCGCGGCTGGACCTATCCCCTGGAAAGATGGGCCAAGGCCATGGAAAAGGAGACCAGCGGTAAATGGAAGATCAAGCTGCACTACGGCGGAGTGCTGAGCCCTCCCAAACAGCAGCTCGACGGCCTCAAGGGCGGCGTGTTCGAGGCCTGCCAATTTTGCAGCGCCTACACACCAGCCAAGCTGCCCCTGCACGCGGTGATGGAGTTGCCCTTCATCTCCCCCAAAGAGCCCGCCCAGATAACCGCAATGGTGGCCGCCATGTGGAAGCACCCGGCCCTGCTCAAGGAGCTCAGGCGCTGGCGCGCGGTCCCGTTGCTGCCCGGCTCGCTTTGCACCTACAACCTCATGGGTAAGAAGAAGATCGCCAAGGTCGAGGATTTCGACGGCGTGCGCATCCGCATCGGCGGCAACATCGCCAAGGTGCTTAAAGAATTCGGCGCAGTGCCGACCCTTATCCCGGCCCCGGAGGTGTACGAGGCCATCGACCGGGGCACCCTGGACCTGGTGGGCTTCCCCTGGTCCTTTGCCTTCGGTGCCTTTAAGATCGACGAGGTCTCCAAATACGCCATCGTAGACATGAACCTGGGCACCATGGCCTGCGCATTTTTGGCCAACCAAAACGCCTGGAAGGCTCTGCCCGAGGAGTTCAAGAAGATCCATAAAAAATGGTACGACAAGTCCGTCCAGGAGTGGGGCGGGGAGTACGACACCCTTAACCAGAAGTGGACCAAGAAGTTCAAAAAGCGCCTGGAGTTTGTGAACTTCCCGCCCGGCGAGCGCGCCAAGCTGGTCAATAAGGCCAAGGCCGTCTGGGAAAAATGGGCTGCGGACGCCGAGAAGAAAGGCCTGCCCGGCAAAGAGGTGTTGGCCTATTACCTCAAGAGCAGGAAAGAGATCTGCGGGTATTAGGATGAACCGGGAATGCCCCGCGCCATGCGGGGCCTTCCCTATCTCAAGCACCCTCAGCGGCAAGGGGTGACGAGCCATGAAGACCGATCAATCCGAGCCCACCCTGCGGGGTGGCGCCGCCGGCGCCCACTGGCCCATGGTAAACGGCGTGGACCGCGTGTTGGAAAAGGCCGACACCGCTTTGAACCTGATATGCGTCAGCCTGATCATGTTCCTCATGTTCTTCGCCGCCGCCGAGATCATCGGGCGCTATTTCTTCAACGCGCCCATTCCCGGACATATAGAGATCGTTGAGTTGTTAATGGTGGGGGTGGTGTTCCTGGGCCTGGCCTACACCCAGCTGCAGGACGGCCATATCAGGATGCAGATCCTGGAGAAGAGGTTGTTTAAGGGCCGGGCCTTTAACTTGGCAGAGGCCCTAATCTCATTGCTTTCCCTGTTGCCGTTCGTGATGATCACCTATTTCTCCTTCCTGGCGGCCCTGGACGCATATGAGTTCGGAGACGTCACCTCTTACATAAACTGGCCCACCTGGCCCTCCAAGATGTGTATACCCCTGGGCGGCTTTTTCCTCTGCCTGCGGCTTGTCGTCCAGTTCATACAGAGAATGCGCGGGACCATATATGGTGTCAACCCGGCTAAGAATGTGGAGTAGTTCGTAGATGGACCCGGTCACCTTGGGCTATATAGGGGTAGGCTGTCTGTTTTGCCTGGTGTTGCTGGGCATGCCCATCGCCTTTGCCAGCGCTCTGGTGGGGCTGGTGGGCATCGGAATCCTCAAGGGCTGGACAGTGGCCTTCTCTCTGGCCGGCTATCTGCCCCACGGCGTCACCGCCCACTATTCCCTGAGCGTCATCCCCCTGTTTATCATAATGGGTTACTTCGCCTACTTCGCGGGCATCACCGGCGATGTGTTCAAGGCGGCCCGCAACTGGGTGGGCCACTTTCCCGGCGGCCTGGCCCTGGCCACCACCTTCGGTTGCGCCGGCTTCGCCGCCTGCACCGGGGCAAGCCTGGCTGCGGCGGCGGTGATGGGCAAGGTGGCCATCCCGGAGATGCAAAAGTACGGCTACGACAACCGGCTGGCCACGGGATCGGTGGCCGCCGGCGGAACCCTGGCGGTGCTTATACCGCCCAGCATCCCCCTGGTGCTATTCGGTATCATCACCGACCAGTCCATCGGGGTGCTGCTCATCGCCGGCGTGATCCCAGGCATCCTCACCGCAATCGCCTACAGCCTGGTCATCTATGGCCAGGTTAAGCTGCGCCCCAACCTAGCCCCCACCCTGCACTCGGTCTCCTGGCAGAGGCGCATGGGATCTCTCAAAAAAATGTGGGGGATGCTGGTCATTTTCTGCCTCATCATCGGCGGCATCTACTCCGGGGCCTTCACTCCCACCGAGGCCGGCGGGGCCGGCGCCACCTTTGCCTTTTTCCTGGCCCTGTTCATGAAAAAGATAAACTGGGCAACCCTCAAGGAATCCGTCCTGGAGACAGGCCGGGTCACGGTGATGATCTTCGCTATCGTGGTGGGCATCCTGATCTTCGTGCGTTTCCTGGCCCTTACCGGCTTGCCCGCCTCCATCGCCACCGCGGTGGTCAACGCGCCGGTTCACCCCCTGGTCATCTTGGCGGGCTCCCTGCTGATCTACGTGATACTGGGCATGTTCCTTGAGCTCATCGGCATGATGCTGCTCACCCTGCCCGTCATCTACCCGGCCATCGTGGCCCTGGACTTCAACCCCATCTGGTTCGGCATTATCGTGGTGAAAATGTGCGAGATATGCCTGGTCACCCCGCCGGTGGGCCTGAACGTCTACGCGGTGTACAGCGTGGCCCCCAAGGTACCGTTGGAGGACATCTTCCGGGGCATCGCGCCTTTCCTGATGATAGATATCGCCACCATCATCCTGTTCATCGCCTGGCCGGAGTTAATCACCTTCCTGCCCAGCCTGATGGTGACCCACTGAGGCCTTGAGGGATGGGCGCCGCGCACGGCCGCATCGCCTCTCTGGAAGGCGTGCATTTTGTTATTACTCCGTGCCTTTACCCCGCCTTGGTCTCTTCCCCTGAGGGGGCTGCCACACGGCCGCTTAGCCGTCGGCCTTTTTTTTATTAGAAGAGAATCCGCTTTTTCAAGGGTTGAGGAAAACGCGATGAAATCATGAAAAATGCCGGCATGCCGCCTTCAAGTTAACGCATTCCCTCCCCCTGACCGCTCACCGGCTTGAGAAATATCGGCCTGACTACCTGATCAGCGCCAACTGTTTTCGCGACGAATGCCTTAATGTGAATTGGTTCTTGTCTCTTGAGGACGCCAGAGGCTAAGATCGATGCCTGGAGGCATGACTACTAATGATAGTCTGCCTCACACCTCCCTGGGGGACAGAATGCATCGAGAATTAGCACAATGCCACTTGGCCAACCTTCCAGGTAGAGGCCCTTTAAAAAGGCCGAATCCTCATCAATTGGCCGTAACCAATTCGGGGTGACCCTCAATCTCACCATTACTCTCTTTTTCCTGGAGAGGGTAATGGGTTACGGAAAGGCAGGTGAAAAATGTCTATCAGCATGCCCCTGCATCTGCAAGACCTGGAGATCGGATCCAAAATCAAGCTTTCCCTCAGGATAGTGGGCGGCTTTTTGATTGTGTTGGCCCTTGCCGCCATGGCCATCATGGTCGGCTACAACGGCCTGAGCGCAGTGCTCAGCCAGGTTCAAGGCGACCGCGAGTTGGGGCGCCTGGTCATGGAGATAAAAAACGCGCGCCTGTTTGAGAGGGAGTTTTTAACCACCAACGACCCTAAGAAAATAAAGCAGGTTAATGCGCGGGTGGTCATGGTGGCCGATGGCATCATCGCCGCCGGAGATAAGTTTGATCTGGCGGTTACCAAAAAAGAGCTGGATCAAGTCGCACAACAGGTAAAGGAATATGGCCAGGGATTCGCAAACTATACCAAGTTGGCCAAGGGAAAAGAGGATGCCCAAGTCCAGATGTCCAACGCCGGACAGACCACTCTTGTCTTGGCCGAAAAAATCGGAGACCGGCAAAAGGCTGACCTGGTTGCCTTCCAGAAAAAATCGAGCGATTTGCTGGCCACAAGCATAGAGACCATAGAGGTCGCCTACACGATAAAAGTGGACGTGACCCAAGCTCAGGCCATGGCCTATGCCTGGGAGCTGACTCCGAGCGATGAGGCATTCGATGCGTGGGAATTGCCAAACATGCGCATTGCTATTGCGGTGGATAACCTGAAGGATAAGGTGACCAAGGATAGAGACAAGGCCGATCTGGAACAGCTGGCCAAACACCATAAAAAATACAAGACCTCCATGGCCGATTACATGGAAAGTAAGGACGGGGCCAAAAAGGCCGAGGCCGCACAGGCCGCTCAAAAGATGATCGCGGCCATGGATGCGTTCCTGCAGGGACAAACCGTCGTATTCAAAGTGGTCCGCGAGCAGATGGCTGACGCCGTGGACAAACGCCTGGCGGCATCAGGGGCCGCTGGTTATTTAGTCCAACTTTTTTGGCAGGTCCGTATCGAAGAGAAGAATTTTGTTAAGGGCGTTGCCGGGGCCGATGAAAAGGTTCGGGCCGGCCTGAACGATATCAAGGGAAAGATCGCCGAACTAAAGTCCATGTTCAAAGGCGAGGAGCACCTGTCCCAGATCAAGAGCATGGAACAGGCGGTGGGTACCTATGAAAAGGCCTTTGACCGCTTCACGGCCATGACCCAAAAGCAAAAAGAAGCCTTGAAAAAAATGAGCCAAAAGGCCCAAGCCGCGGTGCAGGGATGTATGAACGCCCGCAACCGGCAGATGTCCGCCATGCTGAAAGGAATGGATCGCGCCCAGTGGCTGATGGGCTCGGCGGGCCTGGCTGCTGTGGTCATAGGGCTTTTCATGGCTTGGCTTATCAACCGGGTGATCAGCAAACCTCTAAGGGAAGTGATGGGCAACCTGGACCAGGGGACTACAGAGGTCAAGCAAGCGGCAAAATACGTTAGCGTCAACTCCGACAATTTGGCCAAAGGCACCAGCCACCAGGCATCTTCCCTGCAAGAAACCTCCGCCGCTTTGGAACAGATGGCCAGCAAGACCGAGGGCAATGCCGACAACGCCCGCCAGGCAAAAGAGCTTGCCGACCAGGCCAAAACCGCGGTGGAAAGCGCCGCCCAAAACATGGCAAAGGTTGCCGATGCCATCCAAGACCTGGCTCAAAGCGGAAATGAGATAGCCAAGATCGTGGGGTCGGTAGAGGAGATAGCGTTTCAGACCAATCTACTTGCCTTAAACGCAGCAGTGGAGGCGGCCCGGGCCGGCGAGGCCGGCGCCGGTTTTGCGGTGGTGTCCGGCGAAGTACGTAATTTGGCGGGCCGAGCCAGCCAAGCCGCCCAAGACACCCAAGCCTTGATCGCGACCACCGTGGAGCACATCAAACAATGCTCCAGCCAAGTGGAGCAGGCACAACACTCTTTTGAGCTGGTGAATGACACCTCCGCTAAACAAGCTGTTTTTATAGCGGAGATAGCAGACTCATCCGCAGAGCAAAACGAAGGCATCACCCAAATCAAGCAGGCGGTGGTGCACATTGACGAGGTGGTGCAAGAAACCGCGGCCGGGGCCGAGGAATCGGCGGCAGTGGCCCATACCCTAAATGACCAGGTGGCTAAGTTAGAGAACGTTATCGATCTGATTCACATTATGCTGGACGGCAAAGATGGGGGCGGCGGCGCCTTAAAAGATACAGGGGATGAGCATAACCATGACCACCAGGAAAAGATACTGATTACCAACGGGAGTTGAAAAAGCCCGGCCGGGCCGGCCCGGCCGGGTGACGGCAGTTACCGAATCGGCAAGTAGTTCTCTGGATAAATAGCCTCATGCATCTTTACCGCCTGGGTTCTGTCTCCTGGCAGGATTCGCAGCTTGTTTATCACGCCCTGGCCCATCTGGGCCGCGAGGGCCTGATCCTCTGCTCACCAAGCCGGCCCTATGTCTCGGTGGGCTATTCTCAAGATCCGGCCCAAGAGCTGGACCTTGCCTTTTGCCAGGGGACCGGCCTGCCGATTTTCCGCCGCGAGGTGGGAGGAGGGGCGGTTTATTTGGACCGGCATCAGCTGTTCTGGCAGGTGGTGCTGAGACGGGAACACCCCTTGGTCAGCCTGAACCGCCGGAAGTTCTACGACCGCCTGCTCGCCCCGCTGGTGGCCGCCTATCAAGCCCTGGGGGTGCCTGCCCGGGTGGCCCCGGTCAACGACGTGGCCGTGGGCCGGCGGCGAATCGCGGGCACCGGTGCGGGCGAGATCGGAGATTGCGTGGTCTTTGTGGGCAATATAATGCGCCGCTTTGACTGCGGGACCATGGCCCGGGCCCTGCGCACCCCCAACCGGGAGTTCCGCCTGCGTTTTCAGGACAACATGGAACGACACCTGACCTCGCTTCGCCTTGAGTTGGGCGAACGGCGGGAGAGTGCCCTAAGCAACCAGGGACTCTACGATCTTCTGGCTGAAAAATTTAAGGGGGTGCTGGGCCCTTTACAGGTGCGGCCCCTGGATGCCCGGCTGCGCGGGTCCATAGACCGCCTGAGCCGCCGCATGCTCTCGCCCGGCTGGACCTTTTTCCGCCGCAAGACCAGGGCTCACCGCAGGGTCACAGTAAGGGCCGGGCTGTTCCTGCACCATTGGCAGGACTCGGGGCCCTGCGGCAACCTTGAGGCCACCTTCACAAGCCAGGACGGCAAGGTGTTGGAGCTTTGCCTAAAGGGCGACATGGAAAAGTTGCAGGACCTGGAAAAACAGATGCAACAAAAGTTTATAGGCTCTGACATACGGGGCGTGCAAAAATTTATGAGCAGCCTGGCCCAGAAACCCGGCCGTCCCTTGACCTGATATCCCCAAATCCCGGGCCTGGGAGATGCCTCCTATCTCCCCGGCATATTTCAACAGCCTCAGCTACCGATTGATATCCCTCTGCGCTTGGGTCACCCAGCGACTTTCTGTGCTTGAAGGCGCCTTCATAGTAATAATCATTAGGACAAGTCGCGAGTTTCATATCTTTTCAATCGCCCTGCCCAGATTTTCTCCATTAAATCTAATAACTTAAAAATGGCTTGCAAAATTTTCTCATATTTATATAATAAGGGCGATTAAACTTAGTTTTAATCTTCAAACAGATTGCAAAGGGCTGTCCTAATTAATGCCATGGTTCTGGCCACGAAAAGGCCAGGTTGCGCTAATAGATCTCCCAAACCATAGATATCATGGGAGGAATCGTATTCAACCCGTGCAGCGAGTATTTGGAAACCAAAAAGCACATTAATTAATGTTACATAATCACTGAAGAAAACTATCAAGCGTTTAGGGTAGATAGCACATGGTGGCTGAAGGAACAGGATAATCATGGCGATCCCGACAATTTCAAATGGGGGAAGGTCGGGCTACTTAGACCGGGAAAGATATGACCACAGCCGGGTCTCATACCTGAATAGCCAACACGGCCTGTCAGAAATTCAGCATGACCACAAGACTATTTTTCTGCGTGCCGGCTTGGAATTGCATTGCCTGAAGTTCGATCCGCCGCATGACGTAGTCAAGCGCTTTCAACGGAACCAGGCCTTTTTGGAGTTCGGTTGTTTGCTATCAGGACGAATTAAGGGTTGCTCATATCTTTGCAATGGTGAAAAGCACCACTTTGGCGGAGGGCCGGGGCATACCTGGTATTCCTATTGCCGGAAAGCTCACGGAACCATAGAGTATCTTACCGGCCAGCCCATATGCGTGGTCCTGTTTGTAGTATCCGCTCCATTGCTGGAGACCTTTCTTCCCATGGATCGGTCCGGCATCATGACAGAGCCCGACTCGGATCAAAATAACGAATCCATACATGGGGAAGGCTCACTGACGCCAGAGGTCAACCAGATCATCAAGCAGGTGCTGCAAAAGAACGATCGACCCAATGAACTAAATCGGCTTTACCTTATCTCCAGAGCCTATGAACTGCTGTTTCAACTTTTCGCGGCTATGCACCATAGTCAAGAGCGGATGCTGCCACAGATAAATCAGGAATGCATCGAAAGGGCTATTCAAATCTTGCGCGAAAACCTTACATCTCCGCCCAAGCTTGCCGATATCGCCAGACAATCCGGGATTTGCACCACAAGTCTCAACGCTGGTTTCAAAAAGCATTTCGGAACCACGGTTTTTGGTTTTCTCAGGCGAGAGCGGCTTTCAAAGGCTAAATATCTTATAACTCATGAGCATAAAAGCGCCTCAGAAGCGGCTTGGGATGTTGGTTACTCAAGCCTGAGTTCTTTTCACCGTGCTTTCTATGCCCAATATGGGGTTACGCCTGGATTCTACAGCAAAAACGGTGGATAGCGGAGCGCGGCGGACCGTTCAGGACATGGTCCTGCTTCCCAACAATCAAGCGCGATTTAAAAGCAAAATGCGGCGATTCTCAACCGGCGAATCGCATTAATCACCGGACAATTAATCATGTTCCCTCTTTTACGACCGCACTGGATGCCCCTGGTCGTAAAGCCCATATATGGTTTTTTGCAAAATAATATTTAGGACAAAAAATGCGTTTTCTCGAACAAACACGATTCCTCCTTCAACGTTAAGATGTCTTTCTTAGACCGAAAGAAAGGGGAATCATTATGCAAATTCAAAAGACTATGATGGCTCTGGTTACAGCGGCCACGCTGACGCTGCTTCCTCTATCCGTATATGCTGATGCCCAAAAAAGCGAAGAGAAATCTTCTAAAATCGAAAGAGTTGTGGTCACCGGCACTAAGACAGGCCACAGATTAGAAGACACTCCCGTGGGAACCGTCCTCATCACCAGGCAGGACATTGAGCGCTCCAATGCCAAGACGGTCTCCGCCCTCTTGAATCAGATTCCGGGATTCAATTTTTCACAGCAGTCGGACCTGACCGGCGCCATGGGCTACAAAAACACGGTGCGCGGCCTCAATGTTGAGTCCCGCTATTTGCTGGTGCTGGTGGACGGCCAGCGCGTGTTCTCCGGCTATCACAGCGGCGGCATGGCCTCGGCTGGTTTTTCCCACAATGTAAATGTTGTGCCGGTGGCGCTCATCGAGCGCATAGAAGTGGTCAAGGGGCCGGGGTCGGCCTTGTACGGCAGTGACGCTGTAGTGGGAGTGCTTAACATAATCACCCGGCGTCCGCCCAAAGAGCTGCAAGCAGCGGCCGGTGGCGGGTACGGCCAGTACCAAGTCAAGGGGAATGATTATCTTGGCAACAAAGCGGTTGACACCACCCGTTACCGTTATGAAGCAAATGCCTTGGTGGGCGGACCTGTTACTGAAAAGGTAAGAGGCATCATAAGTGTCAGCCGTGAGGGCAACGAGGGTATTCATCCCACGGCCTATGATGTCAGCCGCAACTATGTGCTGGGAAGAATAGATATAGATGCGACCGACAAGCTGAAATTCCAAGCAGGCGCCGAGTATACGGCCTGGGAGGCAAAAGAAGACAGTATCGGCGACGAAAAAACCGAAACAGCCCCGCGGCTCTGGTTGAGCGCTGACTACCGTTTCACTCCTTTGCACAAGCTGAATCTCAAAACCTACTACCAACAACTGGACGCGGATTTCAAAGATCCATCGTATGGCGACTCAAAAGCGGACGTGAGCTATACCGATGCTGAGCTGCAATATACCGGCAACTTCTTTGACAGCCATCTGGTGACCGCTGGATTGGAATACCTCAATGAGTCCCTGGATACCGATGTTGTGGTGAACCGGGAAATCGCCACCAAGAGCGCCTACCTGCAGGACGAATGGAGCCTGCTGGACGGCCGTCTGGTGCTGGTGCCGGGGATTCGCTTTGACGATAACGAGGTCTATGGCCAAGAGTGGAATCCCAAGTTCAGCGCCATGTTCAAATTATTCACGGATTCGACCATACGGGCCTCGGTGGGCCGCTCCTTCAAGGCTCCCACAGCCCTGCAGACATCAGCCGAGCCGAACAACCATGTTGTCCAGTGGGTTTTCTCCAATCCTAATCTTAAACCGGAAAAATCCATAACCTGGCAGGTCGGACTGGAGCAGGGGTTCTTAAAACGCCGCCTTGTGCTTTACGCCACTTACTACAACACCCAGCTTGAAAACATGATCACTACCGCACCTACCAATAGGACCTATCAAGGTCTTCCGGTGACTAGCTATGAAAACCTCGATGAAGCCAGCATCCAGGGTATTGAGGCGACAGCGGTTCTTACCATAATTGAAGGCCTGATTTTGCAACTGGACTATGCCTACATTGATGCCCAAAACGATAAAACCGGGGAAAGACTCATACGTACGCCTGAGAATAGCTTCAATGCCCAATTGACCTATGCCGATAAAACCTATCGCTGGGGAGGCGCCATCAACCTGGCCTACACCAGCGATCAACTGAATATGATGTTTGCTCCCGGCGCTTCTCCCCAAACCGAAGCCTTTACAACCGTGGGATTCAATATCTGGAAGGAGTTCCTGGATACGGTCCGCTTGAGTTTCCAAATGGATAATCTGTTTGATGAAGAATTGACCGGCTCGGACACTATATACGTCGGGCAGTCCTTCATGCTGAAACTAGACTTTGAGTTCTAGGCCTTTGCGATAGCACAAGGAGAAAAAATGTCCAAAGGCCGCTACATCAAAACCTTCCGGTGGCTGTTGAAACGTTCGGCGGATTACCGCACCAGACTCGGTTTTGCCATGGGCCTCGCCTCCATCAGCGCAATGCTGGCCATTGTGCCCATGG
>JASFOZ010000044.1:0-14966 GCA_050116255.1 Desulfarculaceae bacterium | reverse complement strand
GGCCATGTTGTGGATGTTGGTGGTTTGGGCCACGATTTTGACCCTGCAATGGGGCAAGCGCCGCTTTTTTCCGGAGCGGAGCGCCGCTTGCCTGGCCCTGACCATAGTGCTTATCTGCACTGCCGCGACTGTCGGCGAGACCTTGGGAACCGGACTGAGTGACGGGCTCAACAACAAACAAAAGCTGGTGCTTTGGCAGAGGATGGCCCAAATCCAAGGAGGAAAATGGGTCTGGCCTTCTTTGCCCGGAGTCGGGCTCACTCAAGAGCCTCTGAATATAGATCTGCCTCCGGACCTTTTCCGGCGTGATCCCGCCCGGCGGCTCAAGGATTCCCCTCCCGCCGTGTTTGTGGACCCAAGCGAGAAGCCCGGCCTGGTCATATGGGGCCAATACCTGACTCTGCCGCCGGGGCGCTACCGGCTGGAAATCAGGATGAGCACCCCCTACCCTGGGCTGGCCCAGGTGGCCTGGGCGGACGTATCCATAAACCAAGGCAAGGAGGTATTGGCCCGCCGCGACATAAGCGGCCGCGCGGCCCGCTCCCCGGTGATGGTGGAGTTCGAGCTGCCCCGCAAAGGGGTGGGCTTTGAGGCCCGGGTCGGGGTCACGGGATGGGCACGGGTAGTGATCCAGTCCATGCATCTGAGCTATCTCCCCTTGGGTAGAGATCAAGCCCGGTTCAAATAGGCTGCGCCTTAGACTTCTTGACGCTCCTGCCCTGAGAGTGTAGTCATTAATCTTGATTCTGACCTGAGTTGTAATAAGTAGACATGCGTCCAAGCCCACGGTGCTGTGAACCCGAGGACGCTTTAAAAATTAGGTATTTTCAAAAAAGTATAGAATCCACAGCCTATGCAAATATTCTCCAGGATCAATGAAGAGTCATGTTTCATTTGATATCAGGCGGCATCAAGGCGGGCATACGCCAACCCTACCTGGCCTTGCGCCGGCGCCGCAGGCGCGTGGTGCGGCCCTTGTTCTTGGATTACGCGGTCACCTGGCGCTGCAATGCCCGCTGCATCATGTGCGACACCTGGAAGACCAAAGGCACTGAAGACCAGGAACTCACCCCCAAGGACTGGGACGCCATATTGACCCGGGATGCGGATTTTTTGCGGGCCATGAAGAAAATAGGGCTGACCGGCGGGGAGCCCTTTCTCCGTTCAGATCTGGTGGAGTTGTTGGAGGTGCTGCACCGGCGCCTGCCCCGGGCCCGAATCTCACTGGTGAGCAATGGGCTTATGCCTGAGCGCATTATAAAGGCCCTTGAGCGCATAAAGGAGTTTTGCCCGGAACTTGTCTTCAGCGTTTCTTTGGACGGCTTGGGCGAGGTGCATGATCAGGTGCGCGGCATCCCCGGCGCCTTTGACAAGGCCATGGCCACCCTCAAGGGCGCGCTGGCCTTGGGTTTCACCGTGACCAGCGGCATGACCATCAGCCAAATCAATTTCGACCAGATCGGCCCTGTCTCCAGCCTGCTTGGCGAAATGGGGGTTGATTTTTCCTGCAACCTCCAGGAACGCGGCCAAAATTTTCATAACCTGGACCGAGCGGACGATCTGCAGCCAGAACAAGAGACCCAGATTGTCCGGGACCTGGAGGCCTTTGGCCATCACTATTACATGGATCAGGTCAGGGGGCACCTGTTAGGGGCTCCCCGCACCCTGCCCTGCTACTCCGGCTATACCAGCTACTTTTTGCATCCCAACGGCGACTTGGCCTACTGCAACCTGATCGGCGATCCCCTGGGCAACCTGGCCAAGCAACCGTTTCCGGAGATAGCAGACAGCGCCAAGGCCTGGGAGATGCGCGAACAACTAAAGGACTGCACCTGCCTCTCCCAATGCGAGGTGAAAAATTCGGCTGCAGTGGCGCCATGGCATGTCCTGAAATGGCTGGCCAAAAACCCGCGCAAACTAGGTTTTCTTAGTCACTATGCCCGCAAGTCCGGGATCCTGCCCCGCTGAACCTTCCACCTCATGCCGCCTTGACCCTGTCCTGTGCCTGGGCTAGACTTGGCGAGTTTTATAAAGGCCGGGCCTTTCATTTTCTTAAATAAGCCGGGCCTTTGAAAGATGCGCGAGTTCATCGCAGTGGATTTGATAGACGGGAATATCAGCCGTGAACCCTGACTTGATGCGAAAAATCGACCGCTGGCTGGGCACATCCTTGTGTTTAACCTTAACCTTATGGGCCCGGCTGATGCGTGTGCTGGCCTTGGGCCCCAAGCAATCAAGCTCTCCCCGCCGCATTTTGTTTATGGAGTTGGCTGAGATCGGCGGACTGGTGGTGGCTTACCCCGCCCTGGCCCAGGCCAAAAAGCGCTTTGCCGATGCCGAACTCTTCTTCCTGACCTTTAAGGGCGGCCAAGGAATTTTGGATCTATTGGGGATCATCGACCGCGATCACCAGATAATAATCCGTCCCGATGGTTTATTAACCTTTATCCGCGACACCCTGGCGGCCATTTGGCGTATGCGTAAATTGGGTATTGACACCACCATCAATCTGGAAGTCTATGCCCGCTTCTCCACCCTGCTCGCCTATCTCAGCGGAGCCAAGCGCCGGGCGGGTTTCCACCGCTTTTACGAAGAGGGCCATTACCTGGGCGATTTACTGACCCACAAGGTCATCTACAACCCCCATCACCATGCCGCCCGCACCTTTATCACCTTGGTGGAGTCGGTTGCAGAAGAGGTAGATGCCGAACCCAGGGCCAAGATCCCTTTGAGCGATTTCTCCCTGACCCTGCCTTGCCTGAGCACCAGCGACGCCGACCGGCAGGTCATCAGAGACAAATTGCGCCAGGCCTATCCGGCCCTGGAGGACCGGCACCGCCTGGTGCTTCTTAACCCCAACGCCAGCGATCTGGTGGCGGCCCGCCGCTGGCCCACCCAAAATTTCCTGGAGGTGGCCAGGGGCCTTTTGCAGGACCCCGGCATTCTCATAGTCCTCACCGGCACCGCCGAAGAACGGGATCATTGCCAAAAAGTGAAGCAAGATCTGGAATCAGAGCGGGTGCTCAACTTGGCCGGCCAGACCACCCTGCCTCAGCTCATCGATCTATACAACCAAGCCAGCCTTTTGATCACCAACGACTCCGGACCGGCCCACTTCGCCTCCCTGACCCGGCTGCCGGTCTTGGTCTTGTTCGGGCCGGAGACGCCCCGCATCTACGGCCCCCTGGGGCCCCAGGTCCAGGTGATTTACCTGGCCTTGAGTTGCAGCCCTTGTGTCTCGGTCTACAATCAAAAGCGTTCGCCCTGTCAAGACAACCAGTGTCTGAAAAAAATCACCCCCCAACAGGTCCTCAAGCACGCTCAAGAAATCCTGACCCGCCCGGGCCACCATTAGACGGCATATGCCCCAGGAATTGTTGACCCTTCTTTGGGCTTCGGTTAGACTTGGGCCTCGCAGGCAGGGGTGATTTTTTTACCGGCGCACCCTGCCTAATTCAGTGGGCTTCCGGAGAACTCATGGCCTTCAACTCCCGTGACGCAGCCGGGCAAAAACCCGCATCCATCCTTCCCTTGGGCCCCTGGTTCAAATGGGGATGGCACGGCCTCTTTGTACCCGGACACACCAGCAACCAATTCATGCGTTTTTGCCTGGTGGGGGCCAGCGGGGTGGTGGTCAATTATCTCACCATGTGGGCGGCTTACGACGGCCTCGGCCTCGCCTATGTGCTGGCCTCCATTGTGGCTTACATATTGGCCTCGGCCAACAACTTCGCCTGGAACAAGCTGTTCACCTTCAAGGACAAAGTCACGGGTCTGGGCCCGGTGTTTGTACAATACCTCAAATTCATCAGCGTAACCCTGCCCGGCCTGGCCATAAACGAAGGCGTCTTGGTGGCCCTGGTGGAACTTACCGGAATGGACCCGGTCTGGGCCAACCTGGCCGGAGTGTTATTGGCCACTGTCAGTAATTTCATCGGCAATAAATATTTCGCCTTCCGCCGCCCTTCGGGAACCTGAGAGCCTCCCGCAATGACCTCGCCCAAACCGCCCCGGACGCTGCTCAGGCCCTGGTTGGCCGTAGGCGCAGGCATGATCCTGTGGGCTTGCCTGGCCTTATGGCTGGCGGGCCAGGCTGGGGAGAGGGCCAGGGAGTTTGCCGGAGCACACCTGCGCCCCGGAGCAAGGGGCATGCTGGTATGGATTTTTGACAACCCCTTTATGACCGGCGCCAGGCAGACCCATGTGGCCCCTGCTCCCCGGCTGCATAAAACCGAAACCGACGCCAAACAAAGGCCTTATCCCTTTTCTTGGCGCTGGCTGGGCGCCTTGGAGATATCCCGGTCCGGGGAATATTTGCTTGAGGTTTATGCCGCCGAGGCAGTGCGGCTGTATATAGACGGCCGTCCCTTAATCCAGAGGTGGGTTGCGGCGACGCCGAGGCCGCTAATAGCCCTGGTGGATCTCAAACCCGGCACGCACCTATTGGATATACAGAACGTGCAAGGGACCAAGCGGCTGGACCTGAGCCTGGCCTGGACCCCGCCTGGCGCATCCAACTCAGAGACCATTCCAGAGAATGCCTTACGGCCTTTGGACCAATCGGTCCGCCCTCAATCTCTGTATCAACTCTACCGGGAAGTACAGAGATGGCGGGCCTTGGCCTGGCTTCTCCCCTTGGCCTGGCTTTTGGCCTGCGTTTTTGTCTTGTGGACCAAAGTTCGGCATTGGGGTGAATGGTCCCGTAGGCATGGCTGGTTCCTGGCCATCCTGGGCCTGGCCGCATTGGTGCGCCTTTTGTGGGCTGATCATATCCACGGCCTCTCCGGGGAATCAGCCCATTTCATGTGGCGGGCAGGGCTGATACTGGAGGGCGCCTGGCCTTTCGCAGGCATGAACACCCGCGTAGGCCCCTTGTTTGATTATATGTTGGCGCCCTTGACCGCGGTATTCGGGCCATCGGCCTGGCTGCTCAGGAGCGTAGGCGCCATATTGAACCTGCTGGCTTTGATATTTTGCTACCGCGTCTGCCTGCGCGAGGCGGGCCGCCCCTTTGCCTTGGCAGCCAGCCTGATCCTGGCCCTAAGCCCGGCCCTGGTCATCTTCGCACGCATGGCCGGGGACAACACCAGCATGGGGCCGCTGTTTTTCTTCCTGGGCTTGGACCTGATTTCACTCTCCCGGACCCGCCCGCCCCTGGCGGTTTGGGGGGGCATCCTCTGGGGCCTGGCAACCTTTAACCACGGGCTGTTCGCGCTGCTGCCTTTCTCCTTGGGGCTCAGCGCCGTCATCTGGAGCCGTTTCCGGCTTCTGACAGAGCCCCGGCTCTGGGGCTTCGGCCTGGGGTTGTTGCTGGGTTATCTGCCCCGCTTGATAAGCCTGCTCCAGGGCTGGGTCACGGACGATATAAGTTTCACTGATCCTGCCCGGCTGGGAGAGCTTGGCGGCTTTCTGGCCCTGTTCGCCCGAACCCTGGAGGGCGAAGTGGTCTATAAGACCTTCAGCGGCCAGTATCTGTGGCACACCCATTGGATAATCGCCGGTGTTTTCATGTTGGGGGGAATCGTCTTGCTCTGGGGGTTGCTGCGGGCGCGGGACCACACTTCCTGGATTGAGGGCTGGCTGTTAACGGCCTTGGTCATCCAGATGGTGTTGATTCCCCTGAACGCGCCCTCTGCCAACCCCCGCTATTTTTTATACCCGGTGTTTTTCGCGGGCCTGCTCTTGGCCCGTGCCTATGCCCGCGGCTATGACTGGGGAGGGCTCAGAACCCGGCGCTGGCTTCCAGGGGCGCTGGTCCTGTTCGCCGCCTTGAATCTGGCCAGTGTGGGGGTGAATTACTTCCATGCCCACCGGACCAATGGAGGGCTGCCCCTGACTTGGGACACTCCCCTTTTGGATCACACCTCAGACGCCTGGATGGATCATCGGGTCCTGGCCCAAGAACTTATACGCAGAGGCTACCCGGTGGTGGCCACTGCGGACTTTTGGCACCACACCCTGCATCTGGCTTTGAATCTTATCCAGGAGAAGCCGCTAACCTTTACCGCAGTGCCCTTTTCCTCCCGTTCAGACACAGAACGGGCCGCCGTCTTTTACAACAGCCCAGAGGGCGAGTCGCGCCTAAGGGATTTCCTGCGTGGAAATCCGGGCAAGAAATTCCAGCGGGTCCCCCTGGGTTTCGGGCTTGACCGGAAATACATCCTGCTGGAGCGTATCAGCCCAGCGGTGACCTATCCTTCAGACCTGGGATTCAGACCATGAGCCGGTTGTGGAAAAAGTGGGGCCCAGTCTGGATAATTGGGGCGCTGGCAGCCCTGGCCAGCCAGATAAATTGGCTCTCTGGCCATGGCTGGGACCAGGCCTGGATTCGCCTCGCCTTATCCCCTCCAGCCGGGGCCTTGATTCTGTGGGCAGCCGCCTGGGCATTGGCAAAATTATTTCCCAAGGCCGTAGAGACGGCTATTATCTGGCTTAAGCACAGGATGGGGTCGTTATTCTGGGGCCTTTTGATGATTCTGGGCCTGGACCATGCCCAGGGCCGCCGGGCCTGGTTGGCCGGCCTGATAGTGCTTTTATTGGCCGGCGGGTGGTTCGCCTATCTGCAATGGGAAAAACCGGCCAGCGGCCAGGCTGAGTTGAAAAGGTTCTATGCAAATCACACCGGCGGCAAGGGGAAGGGACTTAGCGGGGTTTTATATGCTAGGGTTGACATGACCGGCCGACCCGTGGATCTGGGCCTTTTCTCGGCCTGGGATTTCAAGGGCCTCGGTCAAATGCCCGGCAGCCTGAGGCAAAACTTTGTCATCCGCTGGCTGGGGTCTTTGGAAACGCTGCAAGAGGGCCGTTACGGCTTCGGCGGCAAGGTGGATGACGGGCTTGAGATCATTATCAACGGCAGACAGATCCTGCGCACCTGGCGGCGTTCGGCGGCCAGGGAGGTCTGGGCGGAAGTAAAGTTGGATAAGGGGATTCACACCTTGGATATCCGTTACCTGCAACTGGGAGGCGAAGCCAGCCTCTCTCTGCGCTGGCAACCGCCGGACCAGCCCCGGCAACCCTTGGATCCGGCCCGGCTCAGGCCGCTGAAACCCAGCGCCCCCTTGGCCCAGATAGCACGCATCCGTGCTGCCTACGATTTATTTTCCCAACTGGGCTCCACCTATCCCCCGCTCAGAGGGGGCAGGCATTGGGAACTGCCATGGTAGGCCAAGGCGGCCCCAAGCCCTTGGGCGGGGTCAAGGCTGCGGCCCTGCTGGGCCTTGCCGTCTTGGCCCTGGCCCTGGCCCACACCCACCCTTTGTGGCGCTACCTGACCCAGGGCATCCCCTATGGCTATCACGTGGTGCCCGGCTTTGAGCTGGTGCCCCTGATGCCAGGGGATCATCTTCAGTTCTTTTACTGGTGCTGGCTGCTGGTGGACAATATTTTCGGCCCTTCCGCCCTGTTGACCAACCCCTATGAATTCAACTCCTTCCTGTCACAAGGCCTGCCCGGTTTTGCCAATTTTCCATTCAGCCTGCTATATGTGATCCTCTATCCCCTGGGCGCTGTCCCGGCCTACAACGCCCTGGTGCTTTTATCCTATGTGCTGGCCGGATTGTGCGCCTATGCCCTGGCCTTGGAGGTGCTAGGCAGCCGCCTGGCGGCCATACCGGCTGGGTTGATATTCGCCCTGTTGCCGTTCAGGGCTGCCCAGGTGCTCTCAGGCCACCTCTACGGCTTTGTGGCCTTTTTGCTGCCTTTATCTCTGTGGTGCCTGGAGCGGGGTTTTAGGCTGCGCTCCTGGCGCTGGGGCGCGGGTGCGGGCCTGTGCCTGGTGGCCATGGGCCTGATGGAAGGGCATCTGGTCTATTACACCTCCCTGCTCATGGGCCCCTACGTGGTATTGCGCCTCCTGGTAGAGAACCGGCGTGACGACCCAGGAGCCGGTAATCCAATTGCAGTCCTGGGCCCTTTGCTGGGCGGCCTGGGGCTGGGCCTGGCAGTTCACCTGCGCAACCTGCGCATGCACACAGGGGACTTCTGGTCCCCGGAACTGGCCCTCACTTTGGGGCTCTGCCTGCTAATATGTTTATGCCTTTGGCTCTTGCTTTCCTGGCTCACCCTTGCGGTTACTGATCTAGACCTGGCCCAGAGCCGCCGCTTGTGGTCCCGGTCCCTGCAGCCCTTGATTCTGGCGCCAGCCTATGCCATTCAGTTCATTTTGGACATTCCCCATCTGGGCAGCCTAATCCTGGCGGCCCTGGTTGGGTGGGGCCTGATCCGGAGCCTGCCCTCCATCTGGCGCAAGCGGCGGCGGCCGCAATGGCCCCAAGGTATCTTCAAGCCGGTATGGGCCCTGGCCTGTGGCCTGGCCCTGGCCGCGGGGCATATGCTCTATGTCAAGGCCCGCTCCTTTGACAGCAGCATCGCCGGCGGCGGGCGGGGCCTGCATGAGGTCAAGCTCTTCACCCCCCACCTGGAAAACATGTTCCAGATTGACCTGACCAGGATGGAAGAGCTTATCTACCCCACCTATACCTTGATAATTCTGGCGGTTGCGGGCTTGGCCTTGCTCTGCCTATCCCGCCCCAACCGGGGACGGCAGGGCGCCCTGGCCGTTATCTGGGCGGGCCTGGGTTTGGTCAGCCTTTGGCTGTCCCTGGGCCCCACCGTGGAGCCGCTGCCCCTTTATGAGTTTTTGTACCAGCACCTGCCCTTTTTTAATTTTCCCCGGGTGCCGGGGCGCATGATCCTGGTGGCGGTGCTGCTGCTCTCCCTGCTGGCCGGCTGGGCCCTGCGGGAACTGACCTCCAGGCGCCTGTTGACCCGGGGAAGAACCGGGGCCTGCGCCTTGGCCTTGGTGGCGCTACTGGCCTGGGACCTATGGCCCAAGCATGCCGCCGGCACCGGCATTTGCCTGTTGCCCCCGGCCGGGCCCCTGGAACAGGCGGTGAAAAAGCACTTGCCCACCGGCCCGGATGCAAAGGCCAGGCTCTTGGGGCTGCCCATCTGGCCAGGCGATTCCCACCAGTCCTCGATCTACGAGCTGATGATTGCGCGAACCCGGGCCAAGATGGTCAATGGCTATTCTCCGGTGGTGCCGCGAAGCTATGTGGAGCAGGTCTTTAAGCCCCTTTATCCATTGGATCTGGGGCTGGTGGATGCGGGCACCTTGGCGGCCCTGCAAAAAAACCGGATCAAGGCGGCGGTTTTTTGGGACGACTATTTGATCTACGCGTCTAAAATAAGCCCCTTCCCGCCGGCCCTGGCCCGCCAGCGGCTGGCCGCTTCCGGGGCCTTTAAACCCCTGGCCCAACACGGCAACGCATTCTTATGGGAAATAGATCCCCAGGCCAGGCCTGATCCCCAGCCCGGGGCTGTGACCTCGCCGGTCACCAGCGTGTGGCAGCCCCATGAACTAAAACAGCAGACCGGCCGCTTGATAGAGGATTCTCAGGCCAGCGGCTGGGGCCTCTTGTTCCAGGAGCAGCTAGAGCCCGGGGCGCCCTTGGGGCCCCGCATTCATAGGCTGGCGGGAAACGTGGCCCAGGCAAAGGCGGGCAGGGACAAACCGGGCTTTTTGTCCTTTGGGCCTTACTGGGTATATCCGCCCGGGCGTTACTTGGTCCGTTTCCGAATCAGGCGGGGCGCACAGGCCCCAAAGGCGGTTGCCGGCTATGTGGATGTCGCCGCTGATTTCGGCCGCCGCCCTCTGGCGCGCCTGGAACTGACGCCCGAGGTCCTGCCCCCGAACCAAAAGTGGCATGAGGTGCGGCTTGTTTTTGACATCAAAGGCCTGACCAACCTGGAGTTTCGCACCTATTTCAGCGCTAAGTGCAACCTGGAGCTGGATGCGGTCCTGGTCTCTTTTGAGCAGGCGGGCCTGTCCGCCCGCTCCTTCCGGGCCCAGGATCTGTGGCGCCAGACCGGAGACCTGGTGGCCGACACCAGAGTCAAAGGCGGCTTGGCCGTCAGGGGCGAGGCCGGTTTCCACCCTCCCCGCTATTTAATGCACGGCCCGCAGCTGACCTGCCCGCCGGGAAGATATCTGGCCCGCTTTCGTCTCAGCCCCGAAGGCCAGCCCCCCCCGGCGGCTGAGATATGCCACCTGGAAGTGGCCCTGGACAAGGGCCGGCGGGTGCTGGGCCATCGAAAAATCCTGGGAAAAGACCTGGCCAAGGGGTACCGTGATTACGAGGTGGGTTTTCACATGCCCAGGCGGGCTGAGCTGGGCCTGAGGGTGAAGTTTCTGGGCGGGGCCTCCGTCCGGGTGGCCGGAGTGGAAATCGTGCCTGACGGCTAGGCTGGATATTTCATTAAAAAATCGAGCTTCTTTCTTAAAACGATCAATGCGAATCATAACCTCGAAAATGGCAGACAAAACCCCATTCTAATGATGGTGGTTGGCCAACATGAAATTGCTTGATTTTTTAATGAAATTCTTAAGCTAGCGCACTTCTATGGTCGCCAGCAAAATTTCCTCTCTGCCCTTTGACTCGCCCTCAACAATGGGAACGCCTTTACGGGTGTAATCAGGGTCCCAAAGCCCCACCACCAAGCTATAGCGTCCAGGAGCCAGATCCGGGGGAATCTTGAGGTTATAGTCCTCGCGTACTACCTGGCCCACATCCAAGGCGGTCATGGAGATGCGGCCATGATCCAAGCGGTGGTCAAAGTTCACAACCTCTCTCCCCCGCCTCAAGTGCACAAAAATGAAGTAATTGAGCGGGGGGGGTGACCAGCAGTGCCAGTAGTAGCTGACATCAAGCTTGTCGCCGGCCTTGACCCAGGCCTTGGGCAGATCATACCCCAAGAGAGTGAGCCCGCCCGCAAAACGCACCTCACGCTTGAGAGAGGGACGTAAATGACCGAGCAGCTTGTCCACCCGCTCCACATCCTGGGGTTTTTGCATAAGCTGATAAAGATCCCTCACCTTTACCAGCTTGGCAGGCTGGGATTTGAAAATCTCTTCGGCCCGGCGGGTGCGGTCGTAGGCCCTTTGTATGCGGCCGGTGTCCAGTAAGGCCTGGGCCAGGGGCAGATAGGCCTCGCGGAAATCAGGATCCATTGACAACAAAGCTTCGTATGCAGCCACCGCAGGGTTGAACCGCCCCGAGCCCAAGGAGACATGTCCCCAGGCGTCTAAATACCAGCGCAATACATGCCTCATGTGGGATTTTATATCCACTCCCACATCAACGCGTTCTAGCTCCATTGGAGCCGGAGAAAGAAATTCGGCCCTGACCTGCAAAGGGGCCCCGGGAGTCTGATTGTTAAACGGTATGCGCACCATACCAGCCTGCGCCATGAGCTCTTTGCCGTTGACGGTTCTGGCGGCGAGGCGCTTTTCCGTCCCGAGCCCCTGGCTCCACACCTCCAGGCGGGCGAATTGCGCGCGGAGGTTAATGTTCTTGGGGGCCTTGAAATACAGAACAGCCTCCAACCCGCCTCGGGGAAATGAGCCCTCAAGCCAGAGCTTGAGCTGGGCCTTGGCTTTGGAGTCCGGGCGGCCCAAAACTCCGCGATAACCGGGGCCACACAAGGTCAGAGCGTCTCCTCCGGGAGGATACAAAGGTCTTTGCATCAGATAAGTAAAGGAGCTGGTTTGGCGCAACAAAGAGGGATGGTATCCGGTGAACTGGGCGAACTGCTTCTCCCAAGAAGCGCCAGATTCAAGGTCCATGGCCAATGCTTGATATAATGTGGCTCTCCTGCCGCCGGCTGCGTCCAAGGTTGCCAAGGCCCGGCTTGCCTGCTCCACCTGTCCCATACGCACCCGGGCCTCCGCCAACATGGCATGGGCCTCGAAACTGCCCTTACCGGCCTTGATCAGGTCGGACAAAACCTCACTGGCTTTTGAAAATAGGCCCAATTCCATGGAACGGCGGGCCATGAGCAAAGGCTCCCAATCAATCCGGGCCCGGAGGCGGTGGCCGCGCCAAACCCGGAAGCTGAGAGGATAATAGCCCTTGGCCACAGGCGGCCAGGACCGGGCAGGCAAAAACCAATATATTTCCTGGCCAGGATAGATGTTCAGCACCCGGCTGGGCCAGAGTCCTTGCGATATCTCCACCACGCCTAAATCGTCACCCAGGTTGATCATATGGAGACCCAGGCGCTTGAGGGCTTGGGAACTACGCAAGACGCGCTGGACTTGCTTTCCCTTTTCAAGATGAATCACCCCCTGACAGCGTTCATAAGAAGTATCATCGCCGTATATGACGGCATAGGGTTTATCCATCCCCACCGGCGGACGGAACAGGGAAAGGGGTTGCACAATCTCCTGCTGGGGAAGCGCGGAGAAAACCTCAATCGAGGGATTTAGCCAGGGAGGCAGATCTCCAGCCCCGCTCAACCAACCTCCGGAAAGGCCTGATTTCAAATCCAGCCTTTTCAGCAGTTGCAGCCCCCGCACCATCTTAGGATCGGAGCCGGCCGGCTTGGCCGAACCGGCGGGGCCGGTCTTTCCTCCCAGACCTTTCCTCGCCTGAAGCGCGGTCAAGAGGAAAACGTCCGGTTTTCCCAGTACCTTCGGGTTCGCTTTGGGCTCCAGAGGCTTGGTGGATAGATACTCTCTGAGGGGCGGGGCAAGATTACTCAAAACTTCGGCCTTTGGGGGCAGGTTGGCCTGAAGCCAAAACTTGGCGGCGCTGATCGTACTCTCTTGCCAAAAGAGAAAGGCCATTCCCATGGAGCGCCACAAGGGCCAAGCACATAAGATTACCCCCACCAGGGCCACGGCCATCACCGGCCGCCATCTCCCTGAGAACCGGCGGCAAATTCCGACCAAAGGCCAGACCGCCACCATCGCCGCCAGAGGCAGCCAGACCGCGGCCAATCCAGCGACATGGCCGGAGAGCAAAAACAAACTCGCACCGAAGTATAAAGGCGGGAATACAACCAGGGGAAGCCGGGTCCATTGACGCTTCCAGAGCATAAGGCCCGTGCCCCCCAGCCAAAGAATCACGATTTCGATCCCTATCCCCCGCCCCACAACCGCCTGAATTTCCCGCCAGCGCCCGGCCCAAAAATCAGACCAGGCCTGGCCAGCCGGTGGGCCGAGTTGTATGGAAGCACCCAGGACATCTTGGGTATGGTAGGCCTTGACCACAAATCCGGGGTAACCCAGGATAAGGCCCAGGATAAGGCCCAGGCAAATACCCGCCGGCCAGATCACAAGCCAAAACCGCCAATCAGGTCTCGCCCGGCGTACGCCCAGGATGTAGGCAAGTACAATCGCCGGAGCCACTAATATTCCACTGACCCTGGTTGTAACCGTCAGCCCCAGGGCCAAGCCAATCCAGACCATCATGCTGAACCGGGGACGGTCCATGAGAGACCAGGCCAAGCAGAGGCACACCAGCACCGCAAAGCTCAGAGGTATATCCAAGGTGAGAAAATGCCCATGGGCAACCAGTATGGGCATCACCGCCACCAGGGCCGCACCCAACAGGCCGGTGGCCACACTGTCGAAAAAGCGGCGTCCCCCCAAATAGACCAAGACTACCTGAGCCGTGCCCAACAGGGCTACGGTAAGCCTCCCCATGAGCAGGGCGGAAATCTCTACTTCTTCAAGGCTGCGAACCTGCCCCAGGATCAGGCACACCCACCCGCCCACGGCGGACACGATTCCCTGTAAAAGGGCGGCCAGGCTAAAAAAAGACTGGGTCCAGATCCCGTGAAACACGGGCTCAGACCAACTGAGGCGGTCGATGATAACCCAGATCCATTCACCAGGATGCTGGTATCCGGCCTGCATGGGGCCCCAAGCCAGGCCCCACAGGCGCAGGGCCAGCCCCAATACCAATAAAAAAGCCAGGATCAATCTTCGGGGAGCGATGAGGAGGTGCAGATTCACGGTCCACCCATAATACAATAAGGCGGATTATGGCTACTAGCTAAAAACCGGAGCGCCCCCCAGAGGGTACCGTCTTTAAAACTGACTTTCAATGGCTCCGTATGAGCAGGTCGGTATGCAGGCTTCGCAGATTATACAACGGCTTGCTTCAAAAACAACTTCCCGGGTCTGCGGGTCAACGAACAAGGCCCCCGTAGGGCACATAGCAGTGCAGGCCGAACAATGTACGCATTTATCCAGATGATGACGCATCTCCTGAACCAAGGGGTCCAGCCTGACGCCGGTCTCTTCCAAATAGGCAAAGGCTTCTTCCATGGCCTGGGGGTCGCCGGCCATTTCCACCACCATCCGCCCCTTTTCCCGGGGAAGTATGGTGGCCCGCAAGATGTTGACCTCCAAGCCATAATCACGTATGAGGCGGTACGTGACCGGCTCCTCCACCAAAGTAGGAGGGAAGCTGAAAATAACCTTCTTCTTTGTCACCGCTACTTTCCTTGCCTATAGAGCGCCCCTGATATTTCTCAGACGGCGCGGCTAAAAATCAGCCAACTCGCTGGCCGGTAAAGCACAGGCCGGACGTGTCAGCTGAAACCGGCCGTTTTGTATCCATTGCTTCAGCTCAGCAGCCACTTCCCGGCCCCGCGCCCGCGAGGACAAGCAGCCGGTGGGCACCTTTTTCACATCTATCTGGATCTGCCCGCTCATAAGCTGAGCCATTGAAACCCGGCCCAGGTTTCCCGACCTCCCCAAGGGATAGTCTTCAGAATAATCCACTATGGGATAAGTTATGTCCTCATCCGAAATTGAGGCATAGTTCATGACCTCTTCATCCAACACCGGGATGGGCAGGCCGAAGCCGACGCTCAGGGAAACTCCGTATCCGGTCAGAGAAGTGCCCCTTACAAAGCGGGTATTCATGTGGCGCAGATCACCCATCAAGGCCAGGTTGGCCGAAGGCGTTAGAGGCAATCCCCTTTGATCCCGGCGGGGATTTTCCACGTGCTGGGTTCCTTCCCAGACTACATATCCAATCCCTCCCCCCAGGAAGACTCTGGTTCCGATGCCCACCGTGCGCAGCAAAGGGTCATTGAGCAAGGGGCTCAAACTGCCGGTGGTGGAAAAATTAGCGTTGCCCAGCCGGGGCCGTAAGACACCCATGTAGGTA
>JASFOZ010000043.1:0-15080 GCA_050116255.1 Desulfarculaceae bacterium | reverse complement strand
CAGCTGGGATATGGCATGGGAAGGAAGATTGGTTATTTCCTTTCCCTGGTAAAAAATTTTGCCGCTGTCCGGCTGCAAAAATCCGGTGAGCAGGTTGAAGAGGGTGGTCTTGCCGGCGCCGTTGGGGCCGATGATGGAGTGAACCCCGGGTCCGATGCTTAAGCTCACATGGTCGACCGCGCTAAGGGCACCGAAATTTTTTACCAGGTTTTCGGTATGCAGGAACATTCCTTACCAAATCATGCAGAAGTTAGTAAGTGATCTGAACAAGTCCCGTAGAAAAATCGCCCAATGCCTCTGTCTGGGTCCTCAGCAATGTTTAACCAAAAAACAATATATAAATCAGCTAATTGTAGGGTTTCTTCCTCTAGTGGGGGCAGGGGATTAAACGCTTAAATGTATAGTTGACAATACAACCATACAACATATTCTGGCCTTTTTTGTCAAGAGAAATAAATTCCGGGTCAAGAGGTAAGCATTTGCCTGGGCTCCAAGGTCAAGCCTGATTGAATGGATCGGCGCAAGAAGGTCATTTCCCAGGGCGTTGCTCAAAACGGCCTTGAGCGTCCGGCTTGGCCCGGCAGGGCGGACAGAACCAGCGGTAAAAGGGATTTACATTATTATAAAACGCCAGATGAGGCTGCAGATGGTCAGGGGTTGCTGCCGCGGGGCCGACTTGGAACCCCGGACCATCAGTAAAGGCTCTAGCGTCTAAGCTGCTACCCTGGAACCGGATGAGCCCAATTTAAAAGTGTGTCCATAAGGACTTGATGAAATTGGGTCATTGCTCATGCCCATCCATATGGATAGATTTTCTATTCTTCCAGCAATATCAAGGCGGCGATCCGGGCTGCGGTTTCAGCCGGAACCCGGCATTTTTTAGGACCGCCGTCTTTGATGAAACGCTCCCGGTCCTCCACGTCCATGCTGTCGTAGCGCTCGCCGTCCATGATGCGCAGCTTGATGTCCGCGCACATAGTGCTTTGCATTTCCTTTTTAAACTGCTCGCAAAACCGCCATGCCTTCTCACGCCAAATCAGGGTTTGCTTTCTTTCTTCCGGGCCGGTATCGGCACTATGCACCCGGTCCTTGCCGAACTTCAGGCCCAATGCCATCAATCCGCCCAATATCGCGCCACAGGTCTCTCCCCGGCTGGCCACTCCGGGCATGAATGTCCCGGCCTTTATGACCTCTTCACCCCCGCCCAGATTGAACTCCTCCTGCAGCGCCACAAAGGGGCCTTGGCAGCAACTGATAGATATTTCCTCATAATCTCCGGCCTTTTTCATGACCCGAGTTAACAGCTTTTCCTTTTCCTGCTCGTTCAAATTCTAAAACCTCCTTTATAGGGCAACTGGTGAACCATGAGCAGCGCCCCATGCGTTCTACTCGCAAACCACATCCATTAACTGGCTAATATCCTCAAGCTTTTCGAAATCGTGCAAAAGCTCTAAAGAGCGCTCAATGCGTTGGGGAGATATGCTTCGGCTGGCGCAAGCAGTGTATTTTTCCTCCAATTCCTTCTGACTCAAACGGTTGCCGGGTTTTCCCTTGCTCTCCAATACTTCCCGGCTGAAAGCGTCGCCGTTGCGAAGCCTGACGGTGACCGTTTCGGGATTGCTCTCCATCTTCAGGTATCCGCTGATCTCGGGGGGATGGACGTAGTGCACTCTGGTGAGCAACTCCTGCACCTTGGGATCCTGCACCCTTTCGGTGGTGAACTGCGGCAGGCCGGCGGCGCGGTCGAGCAGGGCCACGGCCATGCAGAACTCCATGCTGAACTTGCCCTCGGAGCCGGTCTGGGGGTTGTGGCGTATCATTACTTGAGGCACGATGTCGCTGGTGCGGCACTCTACTGATTCCACATCCTCCGCCTTGATGTCATGCTTGTCCGCCAGGAACAAGATGGCGTCCAGGCAGCGATGGCCCTCGGCACAGCAAGGATAGGGTTTTATACTCACGCCGCTTTTCACAATCCAGAAGGACTCGCCCAGGCCCTGACTCATCAGCTCCAAATCGTACTCGCCTCCGGCGGTGAATATCTTGCTAAAACCAAGCGGTCCCTCGATGATATTCACATCCGCAGTAAATCCCTTTTGGGCCAGCCTTGCGGCCAGCACCCCGTTTCTGGCAGCCAAGCCGGCGTGAAAGGGCTTGGTCATGGTGCCGAAGTTTTGCCTGAGGCCGCCTGCCTCGGAGCCGGCAATGCCCATGGCCTTGCTGGCCCGGGCCAGATCCAGTTTGAGTATGCTGCAACATGCCGCAGCCGCGCCCATGGTGCCCAGGGTGGCGGTGGCATGCCAGCCGGCATGTTCGTAATGGCCGCGTCCCAGGCCCTCACCGATCTTGGCGCCGACCTCGAATCCGGCGATGTAGGCCACCAGGGCTTGTTTGCCGGATATTTTCTGCCGCTGTCCCAGGGAGAAAATGGCGGGCAGCACCGGCGCGGTGGGGTGGCCGGTCCAGTTAGGCAGCACATAATCGTCATAGTCCAGGGCGTGGGACAAGGTTCCGTTGGCCAGGGCGGCGGTGACCGCGTCCGTCTTGAAGCCGCCGGCTATGACGCCGGACTCCGGAGTGCCGCCGACCTCCTTGGCATATTCAGTAATGATGTTTCCGATTTCCTCCCCAGCGCCGGCCAGGGCCACCCCGGTGCAATCCAAAATGGCGGTTTTGGCCCAGTCCACGGCCTCGGCCGGAATTTTCTCAAATTCAAGCTCGCAGGCAAAACGGGCCAAATACTCGGTAGCTCCCATTACAGACTCCTTTCAAATATCTAAGGCTAAGCCTGAGTTGTCTTAAGATTGCATCCCACACTACCTAACCGGCAGCGGGTACTGCTTTTTCAGGATTTAAACCGGCTCCTTTTGGATATTGCCGCAATATAACGGCAAAAAACGTCATTTGCCAGCAGCAGCCAGGCGATTCCCAACGGCCCATAGCCGATCAAGGAGCGAAGCCTTGGCAACAGCCCGGCCAGGGTGATATCCGGACTGCTTTTCAGGGCGATACCAAAGAGCGGCCGTGTCGCTCCCAAAGGTGTCTCACCCATCCGTCCCCTTCATATTTTTTGACCTGTAAGAGCCGCCCTCTTTGCCCGTATTGGCTGAAATCTAGGATCAAAGCGCCCAGGTTTTGTCAATTTAGGGCATTTTTATTCATTCGGATAAAAACCCGTTAAAAACTAGCCAAACTAAAACTCTGCCCCCCTATTTTTAACTTGTATTATTACCTATACAATGCTAATTAAATTGTCAAGCAAAAGAAACGCAGCCCTTGCTCAAGCACCAGCTTTATAATGGGGTTTATGGTTTTGAAAACAGGTTCCAATCTAAGTGGGCCAACTCGGCTGTCTGTTGGGCTGCTAATTGATATGACATTAAAAAATGAATCATATTAGCTTGTTAAAAACGGACTTCAATGGCGGGGAGCGATTTGAGTGGAAATTTTTCGGGTCTAGTATTAAGAGGTATATATGGCCATGGTTCGCCAGGCGGTTGTAGGCCGAATTCAAATTAAGCTGACTGGAGTAAGCAGTCATAAAAATTATACAAAGCCATTTTCCCGGTACGATGATTATTTATTTTTTGGAAAAACATGGCGTGACTAAATAGCCATGGGCATTAAAAAACCCATTTCAAACTCGCAGTAACTTGGCCGAGGGCGGTGGCTGCAGTTTAGGAGGCGGGTGTTTTTTCAAAGGAGTTTTGACTATATCCGGCTTAATGTTGCTGGCTTCTGGAATAATTCTAACTTATATATATGGTTATACAAGTTGTGGTGCAGCCGCAAAGCCCCGACCCAGCCTTTTGCACAACCACAAGGCAGGATCATAAGGGTGGTAATTGGCTCGCCGGCTTTGATCGGCCGCAGGAGTTGCTGAACAGGCATTGATGGACGGAGTGATGCAAATGCTACGGAAAGTTCCTTGTTTGATAGTCAGGGGCGGCACCAGCAAGGGTGTGTACGTGGAAAGGGATGTCCTGCCCCCTGAGGGTTCCGAGCGCGACAGCCTGATTCTGGGCCTATTCGGCAGCCCGGACAAGCGCCAGATAGACGGCTTGGGCGGGGCGGACAAGCTCACCAGCAAGGTGGCGGTGATGGGGCCGCCCACCCGGCCGGACTGCGATGTGGATTACAACTTCGGTCAGGTCATGATCGACTTACCCATGATCGACTGGAACAGCAACTGCGGCAACCTGACCGCGGGAGCCGCGGTATACGGGGTATACAAAGGCTATGTAAAATCAGATGCGGACCAAGCCCAGGTGGCTATTCATCAGGTCAACACCGGCAGGCGGCTTTTAGCCACAGTGCCCTTGAGTGACGGCATGCCGGCCACGGAAGGGGATTTCTCCATCGGAGGGGTGCCCGGCAGCGGGGCGCGCATCGACGTCAACTTCGCCGACTTTGCCGGCTGCACCTTGAAGCGGGGCATCCTTCCAACCGGCAATACCATTGACCAGTTCGATGTGCCGGGACTGGGTCGCATCCAAGCCAGCGTGGTGGACATGGCCAATTTCCACATCTTTGTCAGGGCGGCCGATGTGGGTATGGACAACGCCCTGGACATCATAACCCTTCAGAACGATCCCGAGGTAGTCTCGCGGCTGGAGGCCATCCGGGCGGCGGTGGCGGCGGAGCTGGATTATATAAAGGGGCCAGACGCCGCCCAGCAGCTTCGTTTGAAAATGAATCCTTTGTTATTCGCGGTGGACGCACCGCGCAGCTTTGAGAGCCTGAACGGCCAGCAGGTGGAGAAGGATTCCATTGATTTGTTTGCCCGCAGCATCACCCGGGGGCTTTTTTCCAAGGCCTATCCGGCCAGCGGCATCATCGGCACCGGCGTCAGCGCCGGCATTCCAGGCACCATCACCGCGGAAATGGCGGCCGGAGGGTCCAGGGCCGTGGGGCAGGAGTACACACTCAAGGTGGGACAGCCCAGCGGCACCTTTGAAGTGCGCTGCCGCCTGGCAGAGCACAACGGTGAGATAGCAGTGGAAGAAGCCACGGTGGGGCGCACCGGCAGGGTTTTGATGGACGGCGTGGCCTTGGTCCGGGTTTGAACCGGCAAAGAGCATGTTCTGGAGGATCGAGCGTCATGCCAAGCGAGCCACAGACCTTTGCCCAAAAAGTGCTGGCCCAAAAGGCAGGTCTTGACCGGGTTTCCGCGGGGCAGATAGTAGACTTGGCTCCGGATATGGTGCTCAGCCATGACAACACCGCAGCCATCCGGGACATCTTTGAAAAGATGGGCGGCCAAAGGGTTTTTGATCCTGAGCGCTTGGCCGTGGTTATTGATCATGCGGCCCCCGCCCCCTCCACGATCCATGCAGAGTACCACCGCTCGGCCAGGGAGTTCGTCAGGCGCCAGGGCCTAAAGAATTTCTTCGACGCGGGCCGCGGAGTTTGCCATCAGGTGCTGGTGGAGGAGGGCCTTGCCCTGCCCGGCGAGCTGGTCCTGGGCGCGGACTCCCACACCCCCCACGCCGGGGTTATGGGGGCCTTTGCCGCCGGCATAGGCCGCAGCGAGACCGCCTCAGTATGGGCCCTGGGGCGCTTGTGGCTAATGGTTCCCCAAAGCCTTAAGATCATCGTGCAGGGCAGACTGCCCCAGGGGGTCTGCTCCAAAGACCTGGCCCTTATGGTCATTAAGGATCTGAGCGCTGAGGGTGGGCGCTATATGTCCCTGGAATGGCATGGGCAGGCAATCTCGGCCTTGAGCCTGGATCAGCGGGCGGTTCTGACCAACATATCCACTGAGATGGGGGCCAAAAACAGCTACATCCCCCCAGATGACAAGGTGTTCCAATACCTCAAGGGCCGGGCCAGGCGGGCGTATGAGCCGGTATATCCCGACCCGGACGCGCTATACGCCAGGGTGGTGGAGTACCAGGCGGATCAAGTCAGGCCCATGGTGGCTTGCCCCCATACGGTGGACAATGTAAAGCCGCTGGAAGATGTGGCCGGAACCCCAATCCAGCAGGCCTTTTTGGGCACTTGCACCAACGGGTGCCTGGAGGACCTTGCCACGGCCGCCAGGATTGTCAAAGGGCGAAAGGTGCACCCTAAGGTCAGGTTTATAGTGGTGCCCGCTTCCAGGCGCGTATACTTGGACGCCCTCAAGGCCGGCTACATCGAGACCCTGGTGCGGGCCGGAGCAATGGTGGGGCCGGCCGGGTGTGGACCCTGTTTGGGCAACCATTTGGGGGTGCCGGCGGCGGGAGAGACGGTGGTCAGCAGCGCCAACCGCAATTTCCAAGGCCGCATGGGAACCATGGATTCCGCCATCTATCTGGCCGGACCGGCGGTAGTGGCGGCCTCGGCCCTTGCGGGTCATCTAAGCGGCCCGGATCAGCTTTAAGGGAGCGGCCATGCAGACCATCACAGGCAGGGTGTGGAAATTCGGGGATAATGTCAGCACCGACCAGATAATCGCCGCCCAATACGCCTACACCCTGAGCGATCCCATGGAGATGGGCCGCCACGCCCTGGAGGCGCTGGATAAGGAATTCGCCTCCAAGGTGCAGCCGGGCGACCTCATCGTCGCCGGCCGCAACTGGGGCCAGGGCTCTGCGCGGGAGCAGGCGGTCTCCTGTCTTAAGGCCTTGCAGGTAGGGGCCGTAATCGCCGAATCCTTTGGCCGCATCTTTTTCCGTAACGCCTTCAACCTGGCCCTGCCCGCTGTGATCTGCCCCCAGGCGGCCGGAGATCTGCAGGCCGGCGATAAAGTGGAGCTGGATCTGGCGGGCGGTGTTTTGTGGGCAAGGGGAGAGACCTTTCGCTTCATACCGCCGCCGGAATTTCTTATGGAACTTATAGAAGCAGGCGGCCTGGTCAATCATACCCGCGCGCTGCTAGCCCAAGAGAAACATGATGCTTAAGTTGGCCATCTTGGATGATTATCTAAACAGCGCACTTTCTTGTGCGGATTGGTCTGCCTTGCCGCCTGATGTGCAACTAAAGGTGTTTGAGCGCCCCTTTGGCGGCGATGAGGAGGCGGCCCGCGAACTGGCCGGATTCGAGGTAATTGTGGCCATGCGCGAGCGCACCAGGTTCGGGCCCGAGCTGCTTCAGCGCCTGCCCAAGCTGCGCCTGCTCGTAACTACCGGTATGCGCAACCTGGCCATAGACATGAACGCCTGCCGCAAGCAAGACGTCACGGTCTGCGGCACCCGCTCGGCGAGTCCGCCGGTGGCCTCAACCACCGAGCTGGCCTGGGCCCATATCCTGGCCCTTAGCAAGGGGTACATCGACGCCAATCGCGCGGTTAGGGCCGGAGATTGGCAAACCGGCCTGGCCGGCAGCATAAGCGGCAAAAGCCTGGGCCTGGTGGGCCTGGGCAAGCTGGGCAGCCAGATGGCGGCCATCGGCCTGGCCTTTGGCATGAAGGTGATTGCCTGGAGCCAGAACCTTGATCAGGGCCATGCCCGGGCTTTGGGGGTCGAACCGGTAACCAAAACGGAATTGTTCTCCCTGGCGGATTTCATTAGTCTGCATGTGGTGCTCAGCCGGCGCACCCGCCATATTGTGGGCGAGGCTGAGTTCAGCCTCATGAAGCCTGGCGCCTATCTGATAAACACCGCCCGGGCCGGCCTGGTGGATCAGGACGCCCTGGTAAAGGCGCTCAAGGAGCGGCGAATAGCCGGTGCGGGCATCGATGTTTTCAGCCAGGAACCAGCCGGCAAGGATGATCCCCTTATGGGCTTACCCAATGTCAGCCTCACTCCCCACCTGGGCTATGCCACCAGGGAAAATTTCCGGATTTATTACCAGGATGCGGTGGAGGATGTGTTGACCGGGTTGCAGGGAAAACCTATAAGGCAGTTGAACTGAACCGGACGAGCGAACCCCACGCAGCCTGGGGCACGGGAGATTTTACCTTGAACGCAAGTGTTGTTTTAGAAGATGAAGCTTTACGCGACGGCTTGCAAGCGGAGAGCATTGTGCTTGAAACCGCCCAGAAGCTGCATTTTTTCGAACTTCTGGTTAAGGCGGGATTTAAGCGCATTCAGGCAGGATCGTTTGTGCACCCCAAAGTAGTCCCCCAGATGGCGGACAGTGACGAGCTCATCAAGCAGGTGAAGGACACACCGGGGGTGCTGCTCACCGGCCTGATCCTCAACCGCAAGGGTCTGGAAAGGGCCCTGGACTGCGGGCTCGGTCATGTGAGCATGTCGGCCTCGGTCTCGGACGCCCACAGCCGCAGAAACGTGAAACGGCCCGCCCAGGAGGCCATCGCCGATATGGTGGGGCTGATCAAAGAGGCAGCGGCCGCGGGCATGACGGTCAGGGCAGGGGCTCAGTGCGCCTTTGGCTGCGTCTATCAGGGGGCAGTGGACCCCGACTTTGTCTTGGCCACCCTGAAGTCCATGGCTGCGGCCGGAGCCAGCGAGGTGAACCTGGCCGACACCACCGGCATGGCCCATCCGGCGCAGGTGAGCCAGTTGGTCGAGCGGGTCAGGCAGGAGTTGCCGGAGCTTGAGGTGTCCCTGCATCTGCACGACACCAGGGGACTGGGCATGGCGAACCTTTATGCTGGTTGGCAGGCCGGGGCCGGCATCTTTGATGTGGCCACCGGCGGCCTGGGCGGCTGTCCTTTTGTCAAAGGGGCCGCCGGAAACCTGCCTGCCGAGGACGTGGTCAATCTCATGGACAGCATGGGAGTGGAAACTGGACTGAACCTGGAGGCCTTGTGCGAGGCCGTCAAATATTTGGGAACCTGCCTGGGGCGGCAGATGCCCGGGCGCATGTGCCGGGTGATCGAAAGCCTGGGGCATGCTTGAAAGATAATGGAAAGGTGAGACAGCAGATGGACAACCAATCCCCCCTGCCGCTGAGCGGCCTCAATGTTTTGGAGTTCGGCCACACCGTAATGGGTCCGACCTGCGGCATGATCCTTGCCGACATGGGCGCCGAGGTGGTCAAGATCGAAAGGGTGCCAGATGGGGATGAGACCCGTAGACTGAAGGGATTCGGCGCCGGGTTTTTCGTATTTCTAAACCGCAACAAAAAAAGCCTGGCCGTGGATTTGAAATCGCCGGAGGGCCTTGAGGTGGTGCACCGCCTGATCAAATCAGCAGATGTGCTGATAGAGAACTTCGGCCCCGGCACCATGGACCGCCTGGGGCTGGGATACCAGACCTGCCAGGAACTCAATCCCAAGCTGATCTATTGCGCCCTCAAGGGCTTTATGCCCGGTCCCTATGAAAAGCGGCCCGCCCTGGACGAGGTGGTGCAGATGATGGCCGGGTTGGCCTACATGACCGGCCCCAGCGGAAGGCCGCTCAGGGCCGGGGCCAGCGTAACCGACATCATGGGAGGCACCTTTGGGGTCATCGGCATCCTGGCCGCCCTTCACCAGCGCAGTTTAAGCGGTAAGGGCACCCTGGTGCGGGCCAGCCTGTATGAGGCGGTGGCTTTCATGGTCGGCCAGCACATGGCCGTGGCCGCAGTCACCGGCCAGGCCCCGCCGCCCATGCCCGAGCGGGGACGGGCTTGGTCGGTCTATGATCTGTTTGACACCAAGGACGGCGAGCAGGTTTTTTTGGGAGTGACCAGCGACCGCCATTGGCAGCGCATGTGCGAGGTTTTTGGCTTCAAAGACTGGATCGGCGAAGAAAGCCTGGCCACCAACCAGGCCCGGATCGAGGCCCGGGAATGGTTTTTGCCGGAGCTGACCAAACGCCTTTCCGCCTTGAGCAAGGCCGAGCTGATGGACTTGGCCTTCAAGGCCCATATCCCGGTAGCCCCGGTGGCGCGGCCCCAGGACCTGTTTGAGGATGAACACCTCAACGCCGCCGGCGGCCTGGTCACCACCACTCTGCCGAGCGGCAAGCAGACAAAGCTGCCCAAGATACCCCTGCAGATGGAAAAGTGCGACTTCGGACTGAGGCAGGACCCGCCACGGGTGGGCCAGGGCGGGGCCGGTTTTTTAAAACAGGCGGGATTGTCGGACGATGAAATCGCGCAACTGGCCAAGGCTGGAGTTGTGATTGTTGAAGAGGATTGAGCGCACCTAGACACCGAAGACGGACAGAAAGGATAATCGCCAGCCATGGCTCGCAATCTGACCGAGCAAATAATAGCCGGGCACCTGGTCTCCGGTTCCATGGAACCGGGTCAAACCATAGCTATCGAGATCGAGCACACCCTGCTGACCGACACCACCGGCCCCATGGCCATGCTGCAGTTCGAGGCCATGGGAGTTGAGCGGGTGCGCACCCGCCGCTCGGTGGTGTTCGCCGACCATAACACCCTTCAGCTTGGTTTTGAGAACATGGACGACCACCACTACCTGGCCAGCGCCTGCGCCCGTTACGGCCTGTATTTTTCCCGGCCGGGCAACGGCATCTGTCACCAGGTGAACCTGGAGCGCTTCAGCACGCCCGGGGACACCCTTTTGGGCGGGGACAGCCACACCACCACCGCCGGCGGCGTGGGCATGCTGGCCATCGGCGCGGGCGGTCTGGATGTGGCTGCGGCCATGGCCGGCCAGCCCTTTTATCTGGCCATGCCCCAGGTGCTGGGAATCCATCTCACCGGTCAATTAAGACCCGGCTGCGCGGCCAAGGACGTATGCCTGGAGATCTTGAAACGGCTCACGGTTTCGGGCGGACGGGGTAAGATACTGGAGTTTCACGGGCCGGGAGTGGAGACCCTTTCGGTGCCGGAACGGGCCACCTTGACCAACATGAGCATAGAGACCGGGGCCTTTACGGCCATATTTCCCAGCGATGCGGTGACCAGGCGGTTCTTTGAAATCCAGCAGCGGCTGCACGAATGGCAGGAGCTGCCCATTCCGGCCAAGGCCAGCTATGACGAGACTATGAACATAGATCTGGATGATATCGAACCCATGGTCGCCATGCCTCATTCTCCGGACAACGTGGTCAAGGTTTCGGAAAAGGCCGGGCTCAAGATGGATCAGGTGGGCATCGGCTCTTGCACCAACTCATCCCTGGCCGACATGCTCAGAGTGGCAGAGGCCCTCAAGGGCAAACATATACCCCAGGATTTGAGCCTAATCATCGCACCGGGCTCACGGCAGGTTCTAATGGAGCTGGCCCGCTGCGGCGCCTTGGCCCATATGATTGCAGCCGGGGCGCGTATCATGGAAACCGCCTGCGGTTTCTGCGTGGGCGTGGGGCAGGCGCCCTGCTCCAACGGGGTGAGCCTCAGGACCATCAACCGAAACTTTACAGGCCGTTCCGGGACCAAGGACGGCCAGGTCTACCTGGTCAGCGCGGAAACCGCCGTGGCATCGGCGCTGGCGGGCTGTCTCAGCGATCCCAGCGTTCTGGGACAGGACTGGCAGTTTGAGTTCCCCGACAGCCTTGAGATCGATGACAGCATGATATCAGCACCGCCACCAGCCGATGGACATATGCCGGAGGTGCTGCGTGGGCCCAATATTAAACCCTTGCCCGCCTTCTTGCCCCTGCCGGACGAGCTGGAGGGGCCTGTCCTGCTCAAGTTAGGGGACAATGTCTCCACCGACGACATCCTGCCGGCCGGGGCGCAGATTCTGAGCTTGCGCTCAAACGTGCCCAAGATATCGGAATATGTCTTTCATCGCATGGAGCCTGATTATTTCAGGCAGGCCCAGGAAGCCGGAACCAGCTTCATCGCAGCCTCTGAAAATTACGGGCAGGGTTCGGCCCGGGAGCACGCCGCCCTATGCCCCAGGTACCTGGGAGTAAGGGCGGTGCTGGCCTTAAGCTTTGCGTGCATACACCGGGCCAACTTGATCAATTTCGGCATATTGCCCCTGGAGCTGGCAGGATCCGAGGAGCTGGGGAAATTGCAGGCAGGAGACCGGATAAGCATCAAGGGGCTGCAAAAGGCCATGCAAAGCGCCGCCGCCCCGGAGGCAATAAATTTACGCACCAAAGAGGCGATCATGGTCAAGGTGGAGCTTAGCCCCCGTCAGGCTGAGATATTGCTGGCTGGCGGCATGTTGCCTTACATTCAAGCAAGCTCTTAAGGGTGTAGACATGGCCTGAAAATGATCTTAGCTCCAGGGCAATGGCGTTGAGCAGCAGGGGCAACTTCATTTGCTCTTGGCCCACAATAGCGGAACAGGGAAAAGACGCCGCCTGGCGGGGAAGAGCCCACCCCTGGTTTAGTTAGTCGCGGCCGGTCAAGTGCTGGCCCTCTTTACCACCTTGGAAGCGGCGCCAAACAGAATCAGCGCCCATAATATGAGCATCAGAAGTGAGATCCAGGGAAAAGGCTTATCCAAGGCGGCCGCCCGGATGCATTGACTGGCAGGGGTTAAAGGAAGAACCTTGATGATCCAGGCCGCCCATTGCGGCAGGTGGTCCAGGGGGAAAAAGGTGCCGCATAAAAAGCTCATGGGCACGATGATAAAGGTGGTGAGGCTGCTTTGGTCGGCGTGAGACCGCACCACCATGGCCGCCATGACCCCTGCTGAAGCAAACAAAAAGGTGTTGAGAAGAACCGAAAGCAACAAAAGCCAGGAGTAACAAATAGCCACGCCGGACAGCTTGGCCAGCAACAAGATGACGGTGCCGGCCAACAGCCCCCGCACCATGCCGGCCAGAACCTCACCTAAGGAAATGGCGAAGTCGCTGACCGGGGCGGTCTGCAACTCCTCGAAGGTCTTCCAGTAGAACCGAGCCACATTCAAGTCAACGGCGATGGTGAAGCTCTGACTCATGGAAGCCAGGGCCAGCAGACCGGGGATCATGAAGGTAAGGTAATCGACACCGTCCACATTGACGCCCCGGCCCATACCCCAGCCAAAGGCCACCAGAAACAAGACCGGGCTCATGGCATAGGAAGCCAAGGTTCTGCGCAACCGCCGCCGCAGAATAACCATCTCCCGCCAGAAAACCGAAAATACCCCGCTCATCAGTGTGCTCCACTGTTATGGTTTTGTTTTGATTCTTGCAAACCGTGCGTCTGGGCGTTGCTTTCCCCGCTGACCCGCCGCCCGGTTAATCTGATGAACACATCTTCCAGGTTGCTGTCGCGGATCACCAGCTCACCTTGTTCATTGGAGACAAAGGCGGCCGCTTCTTCCCGGGAGTTAAAGAAATGGGTCCTTCCGGCGGCCTGACTTTCAACCACTACTTTGCCGGTGTTGGCTTTGAGGTTTTGTGGCGTGTCCAGAGCGATTAAGGAACCTTCGTGGATGATCCCCACGCGATGACAGAGCGCTTCCGCTTCTTCGATGTAGTGGGTGGTGAGAAATATGGTCAGCCCCAACTCATGGCTGTGCCGGATCAGCTCCCAGGTGCGCCTGCGGGTATGGGCGTCCAGACCCACGGTGGGCTCATCCAAAAACAGCACTTTGGGTTGATGCAGCATGGCGCGGGCTATCATCAATCGTCTTTTCAGGCCGCCGGAAAGGTTTTTGGATAGTTCCCCCCTTCTTTTGGACAGGCTTGCGAAATGCAGAAGCTCGTCAATGCGGGCCTTCAGCACGCTGGAGGGCATTTTGTGCAGCATGCCGTGAAACCGCAGATTTTCAGCTACAGTGAGGTCAGGGTCCACGTTGGTATGTTGGGGCACCACGCCCATGCCTCTTTTTGCCTGCACCGGTTCTTTCACTACATCATGGCCCGATACCAGGGCCCGTCCTGCGCTCGGTTTGGTCAGGGTTGTCAATATGCGGACCGTGGTGGTCTTGCCGGCGCCGTTGGGGCCCAGAAAGCCGAAGATCTCTCCTGGCGCCACGGAAAGGCTCAGGTTGTCCACAGCAGTCAATGAGCCGTAATTTTTCATCAAGCCCTGAATCTCAATCACAAGTTGTTTATTCATGGTAGACAAGACTCCCTGGCTCCTGGTCAGGCCGATGCCGCCCCTTGTGTACTCGCTTCCAGTCTCAAGTTATCAGGAACAGGCCGGGCTATGGCCATGGATCTACGAGAATGGACGAACAAACACAAAAGTCATCAGGGTAGCTAAGTAAGTGACTCGCGTACCAACGCGTTGGCGCGCCGAGTGTTGATATTCTTGGCTCAGCATTGCTGAAGTTTGTAAACGCAGACAAGACCGGCCTCGCAGAGTAGTTTTAAAATATTCTCCAGGATAAAAAAACCGCGTCACCTCATGGGTGAGCGGCCTTCTTGGCGTTCCAATTACGCGGGATATGTTTGGTTACTGTAAAATCGCGGCTCCTGCCGCGGCGTTGCGCTTTTCTCAGCGCTCCAGCAACATAATAGCTGATAATGATGTTGGATATTGCTACCACATGATTTTTGGCTTAGCAAGCACCAAAAAAGGGCTATTTCCCCTTTGCCCTATGACAAACACATGCCTGCGGCCACCAGTCCCCTTTTAACAAACACTTCGAAAACCGTGGGTGCGCCAAAAGCCAGATCAAGGCCAGGCTGGTTCGGTGTGAACGTCGGTGTGGCTAAGGCGGCCATAGCACGTAAGCACGGTGTCAACAGGACGGCTCTGTATTCCTTCCTCGGAATTAGAGGCATCAAGTAGGTCGCCTCGGTTCATCTTGAGGCAGGCCCGTTTAAATTGGTCTCCGGGACCCCATCACAATTTTTTGCCCAATTTTGCTTAACCACTAAGAGGTGTCACTTTTCCAAATTTATCTTGCTTCTAAAAATAAAATTATCCATCAAATATTTGTACCTATCACCACTATCGTCCAAACAACCTGCTTCGTAAAAAAGCCTGATTCCTTCGCGAACATATTCTTTCAGTTCATCCATTAAGCTTTTTAAATTACCTTCTTTTTGATTTTTGAATATTTCCCCGATTGCTTTTTTTGGTTTTTTCTTGCTACCGTGAACAAGAGCAGATCGATAATCATAAATGGCTTTGAATCTTCTGTTAATTTCTTTCCGCTCATCAGGGTTTTTTTGATGGCCAAATACCAATGAGGCCATTAGCCCAAATCTGAACCTGATGCTCTCTCCTTCGCCAGGGCATAAAAGAAATTCCAAAGCCTGTATCAACTGCAAAATCGCTTGATCATCGTATGGATTGTAATCCGCCGTTAAAAAGTTCCAAACTGCAATATTAGTTGGATCTATCTCCCAATATTGCTTCCAGAAACCGACTAATTTGTCTCGATCACTTTCTCTAACTAC
>JASFOZ010000042.1:0-15205 GCA_050116255.1 Desulfarculaceae bacterium | reverse complement strand
TGGTCAGGGCAACCTTCACCTGAGGCCGGAAGGTTTCGGCCTGGGAGATTTTTTGGCGCCGGTTGACACAAATAAAGGCTCCGGCTAAGGCCGGGGCCTTTTTTCATCGCTGTCCGGGGGCGGGTCCAGGCCGGCGCCGCCCAAAACATCACCGCGCCGCCCGGGCGGGGGCCATTTACGCATACCCGAGCCGGCTTCTGGGCCTGAAATTCCCGGCTCATCATCCATGGCCCTCAGCCGCCTGAGCTGGGACCTCCGCCTCACCACCAACCCCACCCCGGCAATCAAGGCCACCACCGCCCACAGCACGCCGGTGGCCCCCAAAAGGGCGAGCCAGGAAAAACGCGAGGCCATGGCCTGTTTGAACTCTTCCTCCAGGGCCACCAGCCCCTTGCCGGTGACTTCATAAACAGCGGTGGTGACCTCCCGGTTTTTGGCAATGGCGGCCAGGATACGCTCCATGGCGTCCGGCCCGTAGGTGGTCAGCAGATGGGCCACCAGGTAGTAGGACTGGGCATAGGCCAACGCCGCCTCCTGGCTTGATTCGGGAAAGCTCTTTTCCAGGCGCGAGAAGGGGATGAGCCGGTCCCTGAGCACGCCCCCGGCCATGGCCTGGGCCCGCCCCCAGCCTCCTTCTGCGGATGCGTACATGGCCAGCCCTTCTTCCAGCCATAGGGGCAGACGCCGCCTGCCCAAGGCCCGGGCCAGGTGGAGGTGGGTGAGTTCATGCACCACAAGCTGCCTGAAGTGGCTGGGATCGGTCAATAAAGAGGGCGGGCGGACCAGAATCAGGCCCTGGCTGGGCACCGCCAGGCCGGCTGCCCAAAGCGGGCCCCCCAAGCGGCGGGCCCTGGCCCTGAAACCGGCCTCGTCCCCCGCCACCACCACCTTGACCCGCTCCAGGGTCTGGCCGGTGAGCTGTTTGAGGCGAGGCGAGGTCTCAATAACAATTTGACGGACATAGTCAGCCAAGTCCTCATTGGGGGCCTGGATAACCAGGTGTTTGGGTCCCGAGGAGGCCGCGGCGGCCGCCGCCAGCGTTAAAAACAGAAGGGAGGTTAGGACAAGGCGGCAAATTCTCACAGACCCAACCGGCTTTTCAATTCTTGGGGTGATATTCCGCCCACCCAGAGGCGCTTGGCCCGGGATTTGTGGCCGGACAAAATCTTGAGTCGCCCCTTGGGCACCTTCAAGGCCTTGGCCAACAGCTTGATTAGGGCCTGATTGGCCTCGCCTTCCACCGGGGGGGCGCACAGGCGCACCTTCAGCACATCCCCTTCGCTGCCGGCTATCTCACTGCGGGAGGCGCGTGGGATCACCTTCACCGGGAAGGCGACCCCGTTGTTCACAGATTGCAGGGAAATCACTTTCAGGTGTTGGTGCCGTTGGGCGAGCGCAAGATGCGGATCTTGTCCTCCAGTTCGGCGAGGTCGCGGTCGCGGTCCGTCTCCACATCCAGAATCTTGAGGTGGGCTTCCACCAAGGAGCGCAGCCGCACCTCGAACTGGGCCCGTTGGCGCTTCAGTTCGGCTATGTCGTCGTGAATCTGGGCCAAGCGGGTATGGGCCTGGCTCAGTATCTTTTCGGCCTGCAACTCGGCCTCGGCCACCATCAGCTGGGCCTCACGCTCGGCATTGATCTTTATTTCCTCGGCAACCTCTCTGGTTTGATTGAGGGTCGCCTCCAGGGTCTGCTCGCGGCCGTGATAATCTTTGAGCTCGCCCTTGAGCTCGGCAACCTGGCGGCGCAGGTTGTCCGCCTGGTTTTGCAGGGCGCCTAAATGCTCGGCCACCTGCTCCAAAAAGGTGTTTACCTCCAGGGCGTCATAGCCCCGGAAGCGGCGGGCAAAATCTTTTTGGCGAATCTCGCTGGCATCCATAATCTGATGCTCCGGGTATTATTTTTTTTATGTTTGTACCCAGTCTTCTGCCAAACAATTCATACCTATTTATCCAGCTAAACCCCAAAAAGTCAAGTCCTGAAAATACTTTACCCAATGTATTGATTTCTGGGCCCCAATCGGGAGTTCAGTTCAGATCGAGCTCGGCGGTGTATAGTTCGCTCATCTTGACCTTTTGGATCTTTCCCAGGGGAGTCATGGGAAACTCCTGTACGAACTTGATATATCTGGGGACCAGGGCTGCCGGCAACTTTTGGCCGCAGAAGTCAACAACCTCCTCAGATGTAAGTTTTTCTCCGTTTACAACCTTGATCCACACCGCCACCTCCTCACCCAACTCAGGGTCAGGCACTGCGAATACCTGGGCGTTTAGCACCTTGGGGTGGGTGAAGAGCACTTCTTCGACATCACTGGGGAAAATCGTGTTATTACCTTTAGTTATGGCCTCTTTCACCCGCCCGCTGATGCGCATATACCCCTTTTCATCCAAGGTGGCCAGATCGCCGGTGTGGAGCCAGCCGCCCCCATCAACCGCGCCGGCGGTGGCAGCGGGCAGGTGATAATAGCCCTTCATCACAAATCCGCGCGCGCAGACCTCGCCCACCTCTCCGGGCGGGACCTCGGCGCCGCTGGCCGGGCTGATTACTTTCAGCTCCACGCCGGGCAGGGCCCGCCCGGCGGTGGAGACCCGCAGCTCCAAGGGGTCCTGGGGGCTGGTCTGGGTGACCCAGGATGAGGCCTCGGTTTGTCCGTAACCGCAGAGGATGCGCCTGACCCCCATCTCCTCCACCACCCTTTTCATCAGCTCCAAGGGACAAACCGCCCCGCCCATGATGCCGGTGCGCAGGCTGGAGATGTCCCGGTCTTTATAAGTGGGATGTTCCATCATGTTTAAAAACGAGGTGGGCGTACCGTAGATGGCCGTGCACCTTTCCTGTTCCACGGCCTGTAAAACCGTTCCCGGTTCTGGAACCGGCCCGGGGAATACCAGGGCCGCCCCCTGGCTGATGCCGGTGAGGGCCACGCAGATGCAGCCGAACATGTGGCTGAGGGGCACGGAGACGCAGAGCCGGTCCTCTTCCCCCAGCCCTTGGTTCAGGGCCGAGGTCAGGGAAACGTTTATGAGGCCGTAATGGGTCACCATCACGCCCTTGGGGGCGCCGGTGGTGCCGGAGGTGTAGATAAGGCTGCTCACATCATGGCAGCTTAGGTGCTTCTGCCTCTGATCAAGGTCCTGATCCAAAACCGGCTCCCCGGCCGCGCTCACCTCTGTCAGGCTTTGCATGCCAGGGCGGGCCTGGGCGTCCATGAGGATTAGATGAGCCAGATCGGGCAAGTCCTCGCATTCCAGACCGCCTTCATGGGGCCGGGCCGCTTCCGGGCAGATTTCCTCCATGGCCTCCAGGTATTCCCGGCCTTGGATACCCGGGGCCAGGATCAGGGCCTTGGCATTGGAATCGGCCAGAAGGTACTGAACCTGATCCTTGGCCAGGCCGGTGTCCAGGTTGGTGAGGACCACGCCGGCCTTGGCGGCGGCGAACATGCAGATCAGCCACTCGGGGCGGTTGGGGGCCCAAAGGGCCAGATGATCCCCGGGCCGCAGGCCCAGGTGCAAGAGCCCCTTGGCCAGGCTGTTTACCTGATCAAGAAATTGCCCGTAGGTCAGGCGGGTGTTGCTGGGCAGGTCCACCAAGGCCTCTTTGTCCCGGTGTTTGGCAGTGACCTGGTCCAAAAGGCCGCCCATGGTCAGGTCCAGCAACTGGGTCATATCATCCCCCTTTATCACGGAATCTTTTTTATAAAGGCCAGAACCGGTCCCCGGCTGAATCTTTTTTCCCAGGAGGTCGGAAACCTTGGGGGCGGTTACTATTTCCAGAAGTCCTTCAACTCCTCAGCCACCATCTCCGGCTGCAGAAAAGTCAGCATCTCGTCATGGAGCTTTTCAAAATAGTTTATTTCATCCACACCCATGGGGGGTATCTCCACCCTGGAGACCAGACGCAGCATAAAGGGCAGGCCCGTGCCCGGGAACAGTTGGGTATGCAGGCCCAGGTTAAAGGCGGCCACACCCTTTTGCTGGAAATAGGCCAGAACCCGGGTCATGCCCTGGCCCAGGGCCAGGGCCTGCTTGGGGCCCAGGTCCAGCAGCCCCTTGTCTCCGGGCACCAAGGCCATCAGGTCGTATATAGCCCGGGGGGCAAAGGCGGCGGTCCAGCCCGCCGGTCCCAAGCGGCCCAGCCAGCGCACCCCGGCCCGGCGCTCGGCGTCCAGATAATCCGCTACGATATCGGCGCCGCCATGGGCCCGGCTGTAGGCCTTGGCCCGGCGGCGCAGCCGCGCCTGGGCCCGGGTGGGGGTTTTGCCGGCGGCGAACTGAAAATGCGGGTGCACCAAGCCGGCGCCGGCGGGCATCATGTAGTTCCAGTTCACCGAACCATAGGACATCCCCGGGGCCAGACGCCTGAAGGCGTCCCGGGACAAAAGCAGGCCGTCGGCCAGTATCTCGGCGCTGAAATCCCGGGGCTGCAGATAGTGCTCCCGGGTCAGAATCACCACCCCGTTTACCGCCTCATAGGGAAAGGCGTTGGGGATGCAGGTGGCCTGGCCCCGTCTCAGATTGCCCTCCGGCACATCCCGAGGCAGGTAGCGGGCGCACATGGACTCGATGTTTTCGGGACAAAAAGGGCATTTGAGTTTGGCCGCCCTTTTCAGAAACAGGCTGTGGTCCACCTCGCCCAAGGGCCGGGCCCTGAACTTGAGCACCCGGGCCACATCCCCGGTCAGGGGGTCGCCACGGACCTCCACCTTGAGGTCTGCGGGCTGGAACTGGTTAAAGGGGTCCAGGAACCTGGCCCTGCGGCTGGTGGTGGCGAACTTCAGAGGCATGGGCAGCTCCTTTTTTCAGGCCAAGGCCTGGCGCACCAGATTGAAAAGCTGGCTGGGCTTGAAAGGTTTGCTGAGCATGGGGTATCCGAAATGCTCTATCTCATCCATCAGTTCCCGCCTCACGGAGCGGGTGCCGAAGAATCCGCTGATAAAAAGGGCCTTAAGGCCCGGCTCCCGCCGCCGCAGTTGGCGCACCATCTCCACCCCGTCCATGATGGGCATGACCACGTCGGTGATGACCAGCTCGGGCCGAAAGGACAGATGGGCGCCCAGCCCCTGGACACCGTTGGCGGCGGTGCCCACATGATAGCCCTCCAGACTGAGCAGGTCGGCCAGGTTCTCGCGCAGGCCGTCCTCGTCCTCCACCACCAGGATGCGGGGGTGCCCCTGGCGGGGCCGGGTCTGTCCTCCCAAAAACCGGGCCAGGTCTTGGTCATCAGTGCAGTCCAAGCGCTCCTTGACCGCGTTCAGCCTTTTTTGGCCCTCCTCGGCGGTGTGCCGGTTGTTTTGGTGAAGGTCGGGATGATAGACCTTGGAGAGCAGATGGTAAGAGGAGCGCACATAACGCACCGCCGCCTCCGGCCCCAATTCGGTGGCTATCTGCACCGCCTTTTCCAGAACCCCCAGATAGCGCAGGTCTGACTCCAGATAATGCAACTTAGCTCCCCCAGAACCGGTCCCAGGCCAAAGTGCCCAGGAAGAGGATGGAGACTACGCCGTTGAGGGTGAAAAAGGCCATGGGTATATTGGCCCTTTTTTGGGCCACCAGCACCTGCTCCCAGGCCAGCACCACGGCCATAACCCCGGTGCCGGCCACATAGGCCGGGCCCAGGCCGAACAAGGGCTTAAGCAGCCAAAACCCCAGCATGGACCCGGCGTGCAGAACTCGCGAAGCCCACAGGGCCCGGCCCAGGCCCAGGCCGGCGGGCAGGGAGTGCAGCCGGTGGCTGATGTCAAAGTCAATGTCCTGGCAGGCGTAGATGATGTCAAAACCGGCCACCCACAGGGCCACCGCGCCCACCAGCACCAGGATGCGCCAGTCCCAGGCCCCGGCCACGGCCAGCCAGGCGCCCAGGGGGGCCAGGGCGGTGGCAACTCCCAGCCAGAGGTGGCAGAGATCGGTGAAGCGCTTAGTGTAGCTGTAGCTCAGCACCCAGGCCAGGGCCAGAGGTGACAGCCCCAGGCACAAGGGCCCCAGCCGCCAGCTGGCAAAGAAGAAAACCGCGCTGGCAATAAGCAGGTATAGCCAGGCCCAGGCCGGGCTGACCCGGCCGTCCACCAGGGGCCGGCCTTGGGTGCGGGGGTTGAGGGCGTCAAAGCGGCGGTCGGCGATGCGGTTCATGACCATGGCGGCGCTGCGCGCCGAGACCAGGGCGGTCACGATCCAAAACATGACCGCCGTGGTGACCGGGCGCACCTGATGGGCCAGGATCACCGCCGCCAAGGCGAAGGGGAATAGAAATACGGTGTGGCTGAACTTGACCAGCTCACCGAAGTCTAAAACGCGTCTGGGTATTGATGCCTGCATGTAAATTCTGATTTGCCGAGAACCGCTTTCCGCCGGTTCTCCGGGAAATACCGCTTTCCTCTCCTCAGCCCCTGTTTTTAGAGCAGCCCCCATTGCCGCAGCCGCTGGAGAGCCTTTTTTTGCACCTCCGGGTCCATCTCTATGCGGTCGGGCCAGGGCCGGGTAAAGCCCTCCTCGGGCAGCTTCTTGGTGCCGTCTATGCCCATCTTGGAGTGCAGCCAGGGCAGGGAGGCGGCATGGTCCAGGGCGTCGGCCGGACCCCGGGAAAAGAGCACATCCCGCTGAGGGTCTATATGGTTCAGGGCCTCCCACCAGGCCTCCTGGGCGTTCTGCACATCCACGCCGGCGTCCACCACCACGATAACCTTGGCGAACATCATCTGGCCCTGGCCCCAGAGGGCGTTCATCACCTTGAAGGCCTGGCCGGGATACTGCTTTTTTATGGCCACGAACACCAGGTTGTGAAAGACCCCTTCCGCGGGCATATGATAGTCCACCACCTCGGGCAGGACCATCTGCAGCAAGGGCAAAAAGATGCGCTCCGTGGCCTGACCCAGATAAAAATCCTCCATGGGCGGACGGCCCACCACAGTAGCGGGGTAGATAAAATCCCGGCGGTGGGTCATGGCGGTGAGGTGAAACACCGGGTATCTGTCGGCCAGAGAGTAAAAGCCGGTGTGATCGCCGAATGGGCCCTCCTCTTGCCAATCCTCGGCCGGGTCCACATAGCCCTCCAGTACAACCTCCGCCTCGGCCGGCACCAGCAGGTCGCAGGTAAGGCACTTGGCCACCTTGAGGGGCCTGCCCATGAGAAAGCCGCTGAACATGAACTCATCCAGCACCGGAGGCAGGGGTGCGCTGGCCGCATACACCGCCGCCGGCGGTCCCCCCAGGGCCACTGCCAGCGGCAGCCGCTCTCCCCGCTGCCGGGCCTGCTCAAAATGAGCCGCCCCGCCCTTGTGCCGGTGCCAGTGCATGCCCGTGGCCCTGGGGCCGAACTTCTGCATGCGGTACATGCCCGCATTCTGACGGCCGCTTTCAAGGTCAGCGGTGATCACCTGGGGCAGGGTTATAAAAGGCCCGGCGTCCTGGGGCCAGCAGGTGAGAATGGGAAGCTTATCCAGGCTGGCCTGGTCTCCCCTGAGCGCCACTTCTTGGCAAGGTGCCTGGCTGACCTTTTTGGGGGCGAAGGCGCTCAGCTCCTTGAGCTTGGGCAGGGCGGTCATGACCTTGGCCCAGAGGCCCTGGGGAAGCTCCATGGCCAAAAGCGCCCGCAGGCGCTCGGCCATTTGCTCGAGGCTGTCCACGCCCAGGGCCAGGCACATGCGCTCTGTGCTGCCAAAGAGGTTTATGGCCAGGGGGCAGGATGCGCCCTTTACCTTTTCAAACAACAGGGCCGGGCCGCCGGCCTTCATCACCGGCTCGGAAAGCGCGGTCACTTCCAGATGGGGATCCACCTCCTCGGAGATGCGCCGGAGCAATCCCCTGGCTTTCAGATCTTTTATGAACCCGCCGATGCTTTCCGGCGCTGTCATACAACCTCCCTGCTCAAACAACCAACTATAGCCATAAAGACCGAACAAAAAAAGCGGATGTGACACTTTTTTTGGCCTTATCCTTTTGGTTGTCGATCCAGGCCCCATCAGGCCCGGGAAAACGTGCTGGCCCGGCTGCGGCATGCAGGCTGGTTTGACTTGGGGGGCCTCTTGCCTCATCATTATTTCCTCATACTCGAACTGCACTGAACCTTTGGAGAAAGAAGTGATCTTCAACACCACCGGCGAAGTAGTTGACGGCTTCCACGTCCTGGGAAGTAGGGCCACCCCCTGTTATATGGCTGACGGCGAGCGGCCCCTGCTCTTTGACGCCGGGTTCACCTTCCTGGGCCCGGCTTATGTCCAGGGCATACGGGCCCTGCTGGGGGAACGCACCCCGTATATGCTTTTTTTGACCCACTCCCATTTTGATCACTGCGGCGCCGCCGCCTATCTGCAAGAGGAGTTCCCCGGCATGAAGCTGGCTGCATCTGCCAAGGCGGCCAAGGTCTTCTCCCGGCCCCGGGCGGTGGAGCTCATGACCAAGCTGAACCAGGACGCAGCCTCCGGCTATTGGTCGCGGCTTCCTCTGCCGATTTATATGGGGCGGTTTAAGCCTCCCCGGGTGGATGTGGTCTTGGAGCCCGGCCAGCTCCTGGAACCGGCCGAGGGCCTTAACGTACAAGTGATCGGCACACCCGGGCACACCTGGGATTTTTTGAGCTATTACCTGCCTGAGCGCAAGATCCTGGTGGCCTCCGAGGCGGTGGGCTGCGCCCATTTCAGCGGCAATATCGTCAGCGAGTTTCTGGTGGATTACCAAGCCTATGTTGACTCCATAAAGCTCCTGGCGCGGTTGGAGGTGGAGGTGCTGTGCCAGGGGCACCATATGGTGTACACCGGCCCAGACGCCCGGGACCACTTCACCCACTCCCTGCAGGCGGCCCAGGAGTTCCACGACTTGATTGTAGACCTGTTGCACAAAGAGCGAGGAGACATAACCCGGGTCATGGATAGGGTCCGCGCCCTTGAGTACGAGCCCGCCCCTGAACCCAAGCAGCCCCTATCCGCCTACCTCATCAATCTGGAGGCCAGGGTCCGTCATCTGGCTAAAACCGAGGGCTTTCTTCCAGAGTGATAGGAAAGCTAGTGTTGATTCAGCTGGCCCTGGATAAAGGCCTGGACTTCCTGGGCGGGCTTGAAGATGCCGTAATGACCTTCGGCCAGGATATCGGCGTCAAGATCCAACAGGCGTTTCATGGAAGCGCGCCACAGGACCAGATCAGAGCCAAAGGCCGGGGAAAAGGGGCCGTGGATGTCCTGGCCAAAGAGAATCCTTTTCCCGCCTCTATCCAGCCAGGCTGAAATGGAACCCGGCGTGTGTCCGGGGGTGTGAATTATATAGAGCGTGCAACCCTCTCCCAGGTCTATCTCTTCGTTGTCATTCAGGGTGCGGTCAGGGTCGGCGTGTTTCAGGGGCAGGCCGTACCATTGGGCGGCGCTGCGTTCACAATCGCCCCCGGCCAGGATGCCGGCATCGGCTGTGTGAATCAGGATCTGACAGCCGGTGCGGCTGCGCAGCTCGGCGGCGGCGCCTACATGGTCGATGTGACCGTGGGTCAAAAGGAGATGGGTGAGAGTGCCGCAGCCCGCTTTTTGGACCAGGTCCAAGATGGTCCCCACACTGGGGCCCGCCCCACAGTCCACCAGCACACAGGCCTTGGTTCCCAGAACCAGGTAACAGAGGCAGTCACGGGGATCGGTCAGGTCCGGGCCGCCCACCATGAAGACTTTTTCACCCACCTTGCGGGGTGCTGCGTGGCTTTTCTGACACAACATGGTTCCAGCAATGCTGACGCTTCGGAGGCACCACGCGAGCCCCCCCTGGCAGGTGGGTACGGCTCCGGATAAATAGGGATTATCAAAAACGTCCCCTGGGCGCCGAGACGCTCTAAAGGCCGGGGCGTATTATTATTAGGATAGCACGGGTAAGCCGCCGATTGAAAGGCTGTCAATGGTGGTGGTGAATCAATCCTTGATGTGCTAAAGCTTATGCTCTTGCAGCTCCAGGGCCCGGCTTTTGGCAGACGGGATCAAAAGGCTAATGGCAGAGATACAGCTGTTTTTAAAAGGTTGGCTGATCGGCCTGGGCATCGCCGCTCCGGTGGGGCCGGTGGGCGTGCTCTGCCTGCGGCGGACCCTGCAACAGGGGCGGCTGCTGGGGTTTGTCTCCGGACTGGGAGCGGCCACCGCTGACGCCGCCTATGGCATGGTGGCAGCTTTAGGCTTGTCCTGGCTGGCCCAGGCCCTGCTCAGCGCCAAGGACTGGCTGGGCATCATCGGCGGTATCTTCATCTGCTACCTGGGTATCAGGTCCTTGTTGACCAAGGCCTCCACCACCCAATTGGATGCCAGCCCCACCCATATGACCGGGGACTTGTTCAAGGCCTGGGCTTCGACCTTTGTCATCACCCTGACCAATCCCTTGACCATTCTTTCCTTTGCCGCGGTATTCGCCGGGCTGGGCCTGATCCAGGCCAGCGCCGCCCAAAGCTGGACCGGCACCTGGCTGGTGCTGGGGGTCTTCATAGGCTCGGCCATGTGGTGGGGGCTGCTCAGCGGGCTGGGCGGGCTGTTCCGGAGGCGATTGAACCAAGGCGGGCTTACCTGGATCAACCGGGGGGCCGGGGTATTGCTGTTCGCTATGGGAGTAGCAATGCTGTGGAGTATCCTGGCCTGAGCCGGCTAGACGTTTTCACTCAAAACCAAACCCCCTTCCGGTAACCGGGAAAGGCTGACCTGGGTGTCATCCCGGAGCCAGATGTTGCCGGACGAACTGGTCTGGGCCGGCGGGCCCAGGCGCCTGGTTATCTCCCTGTTGATGTCGGCGAAATCGGCGGTTTCCTCACCTCCGGCAAAGGTCAGGCTCACCGAACTGAGGCGGTGGCTGCTGTCAAAGCCGAAATCAAGAGACCAATGCCGCTGGCTGGGATCTTCAGAGGACAAGGTCAGCTTGCCGTTATTCTCCACGGCCTGGGGATAATTAAGCTTGACCGCATCAAAGCTCTGGCCCCAGCGCACCCTTCCCCAGCCTTGCAGTCCTTGCTGGAGGTCAACACCCTGAAAAAAATGGTGCAGGCCTGAGACCAGCGAACTCCGCCACATGGGTAGGTCCCTCCTAAACTTGCTATCGGCTGCTTCTGGGGCTAACTTGATTAAAAAATCTCCCGGAGGCTGAGCCATGGCCAAGGACAAAATCCCGGTGACTCCCGTAGTCCGCATGCTGCGCGCCCACAAGGCCGCCTTTACGCCCCATCTGTACCAGTATCAGGATCACGGGGGCACCAAACTGGCCGCTAGGGAACTGGGGGTTGAGGAACACCGGACCATCAAGACCCTGATAATGAAAAGCCAGGCCAACGATCCCCTGATCGTACTGATGCACGGGGACCGCGAAGTCTCCACCAAGTCCCTGGCCCGGATTTTGGGGGTTAAAAGTATAGACCCCTGTGATGCCGAGGAGGCCAACCGCCTGACCGGCTACCAGGTGGGGGGCATCTCGCCCTTTGGCACCAGACACCGGCTGCCGGTCTACATGGAGGCCAGCATCGCTGAGCTGCCTGTAATCTACATCAACGGGGGCAAGCGGGGATTTCTATTGGAGATGTCCCCCTCGGAACTGATCAGGGTGCTGGAGCCCACGCCGGTGAACACGGCCATAGACTGAGGTTACCGCTCTTTGACGCCGTCCCAAGGCAACCTCCGGCTTTTTAAAGGGGTAAAAAAGGCGACACCACAAAATAAAGGCCCAACAATCCTATGCCCACCCCGGCTGCACGCTTAAACCAAAAGCTCCCTCTCTTAAACGCATTGTTCTCCAGGACATCACCCACCAGCGCGGTTGAGCTGCCGGCAACCGCGATGGGCAATGCGTGACCCAGCCCGAAAAGCAAAATCAACAGAACCCCGGCCATGATGTCTTTTTGCACCGTGATAATGGCCAGGATGGGTGCGATGAAGCCAAAAGTGCAGGAACCGGAGAGGATGCCGTAAGCCAGGCCCAATACCAGCGCCCCGCCTATTCCTTTGACCTGGAGCCGGCCCATGAGGCTTCCGGAGAGGGAACCAACCCGGATCCCCAGCATGTCCAATGCCACCCAGATCAGTATGCCCCCTACCAGGATGGTCCAATACGGACCCACGTCGCCCAGCATTAGCCCCAACCAGGAGCAGACCATCCCGATGGCGGTTATAGTGATGAAAAGCCCACCGGTAAAGGCAAGGGCGTACTGCGCCGCATGGCGCGGTTTGACCGTATTGTCCTGACCGGCCACATAGGTCACGATCAAAGGGATCGAGGCCAGGTGGCAGGGGCTCAAGGCCACGCTGACCATGCCCCACAAAAAGGCGCCGGCAGCGGCGATTATGCTTCCTGAAGAGATCCAGGAATTGAGGGTGATAAAGAAATGATCCCACATAGGTTCAAGCCCCGGAATATCACTGCTTCCTGACTGGTTTATTCACGCCCAGTTTTCGTAGAACCAGCTCAATGTCTTTCTTGGCTAAAAAACCCTCGTGACGCATGACCTCTTTCCCCTGTTTGTCGTAAAAAATCTGGGTGGGAATCACCCTGATGCGGTATTGGGAAGGAAGAGAGCGGTCCTCCCAGACGTCAAGGAAGACTATGGCGGCCCGGCCTTTGTACTCCTCTTTTAACTCCGCGAGTATGGGGGCCATCATTTTACAGGGGATGCATTTGTGGGCGCCCAAGTCGATCATGGTGACCATCCCTTTGACCGGCAGCTCCGTGGGTGTTTTTTCTACGGCTGCCGCCACAGAGAACAGAGCCAAGAGGGACAAGGCCGCTGCAAAGATGAAAGTGAATATTTTTTTCATTTAGTAAATGACTCCTTTTTGTCCCAGCCTAGAAAGCACCGCTATCTCTCCGGCTGTCTTCTAGGGCTTGCAACTTAAATGGCAAACCCCGGTGGGAGTATCCACGGCGTGGGGAAAGTATTTATCTTTCAGCCTCAGGGCCACGTGCACCAAAGAGATCAAGACCGGCACCTCCATCAAGGGCCCGATCACCGCGGCAAAGGCCTGGCCGCTGTTCAAGCCAAAGACCGCCACCGCCACCGCAATGGCCAGCTCAAAGTTGTTGGAGGCGGCGGTGAAGGAAAGGGTGGTGGCCTGCTCATAGGTGGCCCGGGCCTTATAGGACAGAAAGAAAGAGACCAGAAACATAACCAGGAAGTAGATGCAAAGGGGTATGGCCACCCGGATCACGTCCAGGGGCAGCTCCACAATGTACTCACCCTTGAGGCTGAACATCACCAAGATGGTGAACAAAAGGGCCACCAGGGTTATGGGGCTGATTTTGGGGATGAAGACATTCTCATACCAATCCCTGCCCCTGGTCTTAAGGCCCACGATACCGCTGATGATGCCGGCTATAAAAGGGATGCCCAGGTAGATAAAGACGCTTTCGGCGATCTGGCCTATGGAGATGTCCACCGCCATGCCCCTCAGCCCCAGCCACCCGGGCAGCACCGTGATGAAAAACCAGGCGTAGACGGAGAAAAACAGCACCTGGAAGATGCTGTTGAATGCCACCAGACCGGCGCAGTACTCGGTGTCGCCCTTGGCCAGGTCGTTCCACACGATGACCATGGCTATGCAGCGGGCCAGGCCGATGAGAATCAGGCCCACCATGTACTCATGGTGCCCGCTGAGAAAGGTCACCGCCAGGGCGAACATCAGGATAGGCCCGATGAGCCAGTTTTGGATCAAGGACAGGGCCAGCACCCTGAAGTTGGCAAACACCTGACCCAGTTGTTCGTACTTCACCTTGGCCAGGGGCGGGTACATCATCAGGATCAGGCCGATGGCAATGGGCAGGTTGGTGGTGCCCACGGAAAAGAAGTTGATGACATCCTTGACCCCGGGGTACAGGTATCCCCAGCCCACCCCCGCGAACATGGCCAGGAATATCCATAAGGTCAGAAACCGGTCCAAAAACGCCAGCCGCTTCACTTCGCTACTGCTCATGACTTGCCCTCCAGGGAAACCGGCATATTCAATACAAAGCGCTTGATCTCATCGCGCACCCGGCGGTAAAAGGCCATGGCCTCTTCTTCAGAGGCCGCCGTCTGGGCCAAGACCGGCGGATCCTCAAACCCCATATGCACTTTTTTGACCTTTCCCGGAAACAGCGGGCATGACTCGCGGGCGTGGTCACACAGAGTCACCACATAGTCGAAATCGATGTCATTCACCTGGCTGATGTCCTTGGGCCTTTGGGCTGAGATGTCGATACCGGCCTCGGCCATGGCCCGAACGGCCCGGGGGTCCACTTGGTCCGGGGCCACGCCTGCGGACCAGGCCTGAAACTCATCTGACCTCAAGTTATTGGTAAAGGCCTCGGCCATCTGGCTGCGGCAGGAATTACCGGTGCATAAGAAAAGTATTTTGATCTTAGGGGCTTCGTTCATCGGTCTTTCCGCTAAACGCCTCCCTGTCCTTGTCCTTGTTCCTGCAGCCACTGACTGAGCTTGGATTTGATCTGGTCTCTTATTTTGCGCAGCTCTATCAGCTTTTCCTCTTGGCTGCCGGTCAAGGCGGCGGGATCGGCAAAGGGCCAGTGCAGGCGGTGGGTGATGCCGGGAAATAGGGGGCATTCCTTCTCCCGGGTGTCGTCACACACGGTTATTACGTGGTCATAGAGCTTGCCCGCCTTGTACAACTCAAACACACTCTGGGTTCCTTTGCCGCTCAAATCCAGGCCTTCCTCCCGCATCACCGTAACCACCAAAGGATTCACCTCAGTGGGCTCGAAACCGGCGCTCTCCACCTCAAAGCGGCCGCCCGCCCAGTGGTCTAAAAAGGCCTCGGCCATCTGGCTGCGGGAGCTGTTGTGCACGCATACAAAAAGGACTCTAGGTTTAGGCATGGTGTTCTCCTTGCTTGCTACTTGACTTTAGTTCTTGAGGTCCCATGCCTGATATTTATCCATTATTTACATAGAAGTAATTGACATTTATGTTACATCTTACCCCCTGGGCAGGGATGCCGGCGCAGAGGGCATATCAATTCAATGTGATTTCCTTGCGGGGCTCAGCAAGGCCTCTACCCATGCAGCAAGGACATTCCCGGCGGCGCTTTAACCGCAACCACAGCCGCAACCACCTCTGTTTTGAGACGACCCGCTGGCTGGCCCTGAGAATAAGCGCTTCACCGATTCTTTGACCTTATCGATGTCCTCGCGCTTTAGTTTGAGATCCTTGCTCTTTTCGAGGCCCATTTCAGTAAGAATCATATAGCCGCGTAGCGGAACCTGGGCCTGGTCAAACACCGCCT
>JASFOZ010000041.1:0-15430 GCA_050116255.1 Desulfarculaceae bacterium | reverse complement strand
GAGGCGGCGCAGAAATACATTGCCCGCCTCGGGACCGGCCTGCCCCAAGTCTTGATATAGCTGCGTCAAGTCCAATCCCTGCCCCAGGCAGGAGGAAAGGGCCTCCGGGCTGCTGGGCGGGGCTGGGTCCTTTTTCAGAGGGTCGCTGCCATAGAGGTCAAGCAGAAAGCACAGGGGCCTGCGCCCGGCAAGCTCCTTTTGGGCCTGGGCAAAGGTGGCGGCGTAGACAAAATCAGCCCGCTTAAAAGCAGGGACGGCATTTTGGCGGAAGTTATCCAGCTCGAACTGGGCGTCATCAATAAAACAAAATACCGGCATCATGGCAGTTAACCTCCCTGATGTGGTTGTTCACCTCATAGCCAAACATGAAATCACCTGCCAGGCAAGGGAGGACAGCTTGCACACCAGGGCTGGCGGCCCTATTATTAGCCTCAGAACGGAGGATACCTAATGGACTGTGCGGCCGAACCCCAGGGTTTTCACTATGTGGGCAACCTAATCCGCCCGCCCAGTGAAGCCAACAGCATTCTGATCCAGGCCACCTTGGGCTGCTCCCATAACAAGTGCACCTTCTGCGGCACCTATAAGGACAAGCGCTTCACCATAAAGGACCGCTCCATCCTGGAGCAGGACCTGGCTTTTGCCTCAAAGTACTGCCAGCGCCAGAGGCGGGTCTTTATCATGGACGGCGATTCCCTGATCATGCCCATGCGGGAATGGGAATGGCTCCTGGGCCAGATAAAGGAAAAACTGCCCTGGGTCACCAGGGTGGGCACCTATGCCAATGCCAAGGGAGTGGCCCTGAAAAGCGATGAAGAATTACGCCGGCTCCATGAGCTGGGCCTGGGCATCGTTTACTATGGCGTGGAGAGCGGTCACGCCCAGGTGCTCAAGGATATCTGCAAGGGCTCCACCCCGGAGAAGCTGATCACCCAGGGCCAGCGGCTCAAACAGGCCGGCATCAAGGTCTCGGTCACCGTGCTCCTGGGGGTGGGCGGTATGGAAATGAGCTTGGAGCACGCCCGGGCCACAGGCGGGCTTTTGACCGCCATGGACCCGGACTATGTGGGGGCCTTGACCCTGATGCTCATACCGGGCACGCCCCTGGGCGATGCCGCCCAAAAGGGGGATTTCTCCATACCCAACCCTGAGGGCATGCTTAGGGAGCTTAGGGAGATGATCGCCTCCACCGACCTTACCAGCGGGCTGTTCTTTGCCAACCATGCCTCCAACTACCTGCCCATCAAGGCCCGCCTGCCCCAGGACAAAGAGCGCACCCTGGCCCTTATTGATCAGGCCCTTGAAGGACGGGTGGGGCTCAAGCCGGAGTGGCTGCGGGCGCTGTAGAGAAAGCGGCCTGCCCAACCGGCGATCCTTCTTTGCTCTGAAAATTGAGGGCGTTTTGTGTGGATATGGCTGGTTTTCGCCCTTGTCGCGGACTTACTCGGTCTTGGCAGGCTGCTCCTTCTTTTTGGGCGGGTATTTGTCTTTTAGATAGTCCTTGACCAGGGCCTTCAAATCCTGGGGATTGATCTCCACCACCCGCCACTGGTCTTCTTCAGCCTGGCGGCGCATACCCAGGCGCAGACGCCGGCCCCCTTGGGGCTCGCCAAGGACCACCAGGGCATAGTCGTCTTTGCTGGTGACCGTGGCTGCGGTGACCAAGGCCCAGGAAGTGGGGAGGTTCTCGCGCTCCGGGTCCAGTATGACCCGCACCACCCTGTCCTTGACCAGCTCCACCACCTGGGGCATCAGGGCGCTCATCAGGCCTCCAACCAGCTGGCGGGCGACCCCTTTGTCATCCCCTGGGACCAGCTCCTCCACCAGGGATTCCCTTTGGCCGCTGACCACGGATTTCACGTCAACATAGGCCAAAAAGAGGCGGGGCTGGCGGTTATGGATCGATTTTCCGATCTGGTACAGGGCGTAGTAAGGGCTCTGAAAAAAGCCCCAGGTGGCCCAGAATCCCGCCCCGGCCAAAAGCAGCAGGATGACCCATATCAGAAACCGCTTCATGGCTCCTTGTCCTCCAGGTTGGAGGTGCCGCCCGCAGCCTGAACCCCTTCTTTGTTGAAAAGGACCTCGCCCACCACCCGGTCGGCAACATCAGCGGTATCCAGGAGTTCCTCCACCTTCTCGATCATCTCCAGGCGCAGATCTTCCTGGGCATGGGCAAAGGCGTCGGCCCAGCCGCCGGATTCCAAGAACTCCCGAAAGTCTTTCAGGTCTTTGAGCGTCAACATGGGCCGAGTATAGGCAGAGCCGTAAGAGGTGTCAATGATAGTGTAGGGCCTGGTCCTGAGGGCGAACACCCCCCGGTGCTGATGACAGCCCCGGGCCGGGCTCAGCCCTGGCGGGTCAACACCACCTCCAGGCCGAACACCTGGGAGGGTGAAAGCCCTAACTTGGCGCAGAGGCCGCCCTGGTTCAGGGCCAGTTCCAGGCGGTCCATGGAGTTGAAAACCGCTACCGCCTGCCCGGGTTCGGCCTGACCGTAGGCCCGGCTCAAGCCGGGTATGTTCAGGCCAGCCACTTTGATGGAGGCCTGACCGCCCTGTAAAAACTCCGTGACCACCTCCCGGATCAGGTTGGTGGACAGGTTGCCGAAACCATCTACCCCCAGGACCTGGCCCATGAGCTGCTCCCCCTCCAGGCGGGGCCGGGGCCAATCCAGCAGCACCGGGTCCTTCAGGGGCGGTCCCAAGGCAGAGGGGGACAGGCCCTGGGCGATGCGGGCCGCAACCGGGGCAAAAATGTCCCGGCCTTGAAAGGTCTCAGAGACCGGCTGGCGAAAGTATCTCTCCTCGGTCAAAACATAGGCCTGGGCTTGGGGGTCAGCCTCCAGGGCTGCGGTGAAGAGCCCATTGTCAGGCCCCACAAAGAACATGCCCAGGGCTGCGGCGCACATGGGCCTGCGCTCAGTGCCCACCCCGGGGTCCACCACCGCCAAATGCACTGTCCCTGCGCCAAAGACCGGCAAGGCCTGCTCCAAAACCAGGGCCCCGGCCCGAATATCCTGGGGCGGCACCTGATGGCTGAGGTCCACCAGCCGCGCCTGGGGGCAAATATTCAGGATCACGCCCTTCATGATGCCCGGGAAGGGCCCGGACCCGAAGTCAGAGGTGAGGGTGATTAGGGGTTGATCCACAGGTGCACCTCATATCAACTGGGGCAGAATCTGACCGGCCTTGCCCAGCAAGGAGATGTCCACCCATTCGCTGTTGGGGGTGGGGTCCAGATTCACCTCGATTACAAAGGCGCCTGACTGTTTGGCGGTCAGGGCCAGGCCGGCCGCAGGCTGCACCACCGCCGAGGTGCCCACCACCAGCATCACCTGGCAGCGTTGGGCCGCCTCCCAGGCGCTCTGCAGCAGGCCGGCGTCCAGGGATTCACCGAACCAGACCACATCCGGCCGCAGTATACCCCCGCACTGGGGGCAAAGCGGGGGCGAATCCAGGTCCAGCCTTTCCTCCTGCCCTTTCCAGGTGCAGTCCATGCAGCGCAACACCCACAGGTTGCCGTGAATCTCCAGGATGGCCCGGGAACCGGCCCGGCGGTGAAGGCCGTCCACATTCTGAGTGATCAGGGTAAACTCAGGCACCCGGGACTCCAGCTCCACCAGGGCCTGATGAGCCGGGTTGGGTTGACACTCGGCAATCAAACCCCGGCGCCAGTGGTACCAGCGCCAGACCAGCACAGGGTCGCGGCTAAAGGCCTGGGGAGTGGCCAGGTCCTCAGGCCGGTAATTCTCCCAGAGCCCGCCCTTGCCGCGAAAGGTGGGCACGCCGCTTTCCGCGGAGATGCCGGCGCCGGTGAGCACTGACACCTTCTGAGCCTGGTTAAGGGCCTCTTGGGCCCTGATCATGTCCTGGTCAGAGAGCACAATACCGTCTCCACCCAGTCTGGTGTATCTATGTGGGACCATAGAATCCACCCCAGGCCTGTGTCAAGCCCGCTAAAGCAACGGACGCCTCTTTTAGAAGGCGTCCGGCATCAACAAAATCGGGGATAATGTGTTAGTGGTTATTTAGAGGATTCAGCCTTTTTGGCGGTCTTTTTTTCTTTCTTAGAGGAGGACTCCGCCTTGGCCTCACCAGATTTGGCAGGTGACTTATTAGAGGAGTTCTTGCCCTTGTAATCAGTTACGTACCAACCCTCGCCCTTGAGGTGAAAGGCATTGAGGCTCATTAACTTGCTCAGTTTTCCCCCGCACTTAGGACACTTTTTTAAAGGAGAATCTGATATTTTCTGCAGAGCCTCAGTAATCTCGTGGCATTTCCCGCATTCATACTCATAAATCGGCATTATCCTTCTCCTTCAGATCCTTAGGCTTGTGCCGGCAGAGCCCATTCCGGCTCGCTGTGCTTTTCGTAAAAATTAAGTACATCGTGCAGATGAGGCAAGCGCACTTTTTTCAAAATATCCGCCGTTGTCCTGTGCACGGTGGCTTCCTCTATGCGGCGCTCCCGGGGGTTGGAATCATATAGATGCATAAACCGGTAAAACCTGACCACATGAATCAATTCGTGCACAACCACATAGGTCAACAGGGCTGGAAACAACCCCCACTCCCCTTCACGTTTGAGCAAGTGCTTGAGGTTGTGGTCTTGAAGGCAGATACGGTAAAAATCCTTGCCCCTTATATGCCCCTGCCGGGGAGGTTGCCTCAATCTCAAAACCTGGGCCAGGGCCTTGTGCGTCACTTCCTCAGGCTTTAATTGGGCCAGGGTCAGCAGTTCATAGGGATATTGCCCCCAGCTGGCGTCAGACAGCTGATAATGGTCACTGACGCTATCCTCAGCCACTTCCAAGGCCTTGGCCAAAAGCGACATTTCCTGAGATCCAAAGTGGCGATCCACCATGGTCGGCGCCTCCTGACTCCCTGGCCGAAAATATAATACCTTTAAGCAGGTTGGGCAAGCGCCTGCTATGATTTTTTATTCCCGTGGTTGATCCAAGCGCCCGCATGTCAAACTGAATGCACTTTGGCTTGTAATGGCTTGCAATTATTTAGCAAATGCGACTACGCCTTTTGTGGGCAGCGGTTGACAACTTAGCCCTGGGCGTTGACAATGAAGGTTACCTTGAGCGGAGCAGTGGAGAGCATGTACCGATCCGCCCTTAAAACAGGCATGGCACGAAAATTCTTTTGGTGGCTGATCCTGATTCTGCTGGCTGGAATAATCCCCCCGGCCGGGGCCCAGGTTAAGCTGGCCTTGGAACCGGGCATTTATCAGTACCAGGACAAGGCCACCTGCGAGCTGCGGCCTTTGGAAGACGGGGCCTGGCAGGTCCTTTTTTGGCAAGGGTCCCAACAGAAGGTTCCTGAGTCCGGATTCGCCTATGTGGGGCGGTTTGTGCCTGACTCGGCCCAGCGCCGCTTGTCCGGCACCTGGCAGGGGCTTCCCGGCTCCTGTTGCCCTGGCCGGGGCCGGGGCGAGATACAGGTCCTCTCCAGCGACGCCTTCAGGTTCGTTACCTTTGCCCCTTCCCTGGAAGGGCAGGCCTGGTCAGTGCTGCCCCTGGCCGAATTCAAGCGGGTGGCGGATTTAAGCCATAAACCGCTGGGATCCCATTTGGCCGGGGCCTGGCGGGTCTTCATGTGGTACACGGATCTCTTGCCCGCAGGCGCACCCGCGGACCAGGTCTCTGGTGAGTTGTCCTTGGGCCTCCAGGGCGTAGGGGCCAGCGGCACCTGGCAGGGGCGGCCGGGCCGGGCTGAACTGAGTGCAGCCGATTCCGGGGCCAGGTTCACCTATAACGACGAGGCCGCCGGGTTTGAAATCGCCGCGGCCCTGCGCCCGCAAGCGGGCGGACTAAGTTATGCCGGCACCTTTATCTCCACCCTGGGCCAGGGGGAGATGCGCCTGGTGCGGCAGGGCCTGCCCGCCAACCCTCCGGGAATGGCCGCCGCCCCGGGCAATGGCGCCGGCGGCCCCAGCGGCGCCTGGGTGGACTCCCGCACGGGAAGCGACTTTTTCGAGATCAAGGGTTCGGCCCAGGGCTTTGACTTCACCGCCTACGGCGGATCAACATCCCATCCCCGCTACTTGAGCCGGGGCCGGGCCCAGTTGGTGGCTCCGGGCCATTTTCAAGGACAGGCCCAGGACGTGGAAGGCCAATGCTGTGGTAATCAAGGCCGGCTGGCGTTCAGAATACTCTCCCCTGACCGCATGGAGGTCAGCGCCTTTTGGTGGCCCCAAAACCAGCCCGACCCGGGCACCCCTTTGGCAGAGCCCTATGTGATCGAGAGAGTGGTCGAGGCCAAGGCCCTGACACCGGCAGCCCCCGCGCCCGGAGCCGGGCGTTGGCCGGTGGTTCAAGCCAGGCTGCCGGGCATGTTGTCTCCGCAGACGGGATCAATCAAGGTTGATTTTATCTGGCGTCCCCAAGGGGAGGCCCAGGAGCAAACCCTCTTTTCCCAAGGCGGCTATTTAAGGGATTTAGACTTTTTTATAAATGCCCAGGGGAAATTGGCCGCCCGAGTGACCACCGCCGGGGGGACCATGGTGGCGGTTTCAGACCAGGATGTGACCCCCAAGAAGCTGCATGAGGCCTGGTTAATCTGGCAAGGACCGTCCCGGGAAGAAGGCGAAGCCGGCTCCTCTGCGGAAACCTCTCCCGGACAAGTGGAGCTCATCCTGGATGGCGAACCAGCCGCCTCCCTTTCCCTGCCTCAACCCTGGAATGGGTCCAACTCGCCCTACCTGGTGGGGGCCAGCCGCTGGCCTGGCAGAGAGTTCCAGGGCGACATCAGGTCTGTAGGCCTTTGGCGCAGCGCCCAGGACCCGGCCAATCCCTCCCCTCCTGACCTCACCATCACCCCGCCGCCGCCGGGTCAGGCTCCGGAAACAGCACCGGCTGAGGAGGGCCCCTCCAGCCTGCCCCTGATCAGGCTTTGGAACGTCCAGAGCCTGGTGCATGCCTATGCCGCCGGTGCTGAGCAGGCGGAACGTTTACGGCCTCTGGGATTCACCCCCCAGGGACCCATAGGCAAAATCTTGACCCGCCCCGGTGAGGACACCAAGGAACTATGGGCCTTTAGGCACCGGTCCCAGGGTTACATGGTTCTGGCCACCACTCCCCAGACACCGCCGGGATGTGACACCGTATCCCGGCTGGGTTATGTGTGGAGCCAGGCCCGGCCCGAGGCGGTGCCCCTGTTTGAACTGAAGGCCCTGTGGTCCGAGCCCCTGCGGGGGGGGCGGGGTGAGGACAGGCTGTATACCTCTTCTCTGGAGACATCGGCCCGCGCCCAGGGGGCTGGATATGAAAAGCCTGTGCAGATCTGTTATGTGATGCCGGACAAGGAGCCTGAGTTCCAGCCGCCGCTGCATTATACCTGGTCCGGCAGCTGGCAGGGCGAGGGCTGGGGCCGCTTTTTCATCACCCGCCGCCAAGACGAGATTTTCATGTTTTGGTATTACAGCCGTTTGGACGGGCCCCACTATTTCGGCCGCTACCGGCTGAGCAAGGACGGCAGCAAGGCAGAAGGCATAGCTGTGGGCAGGCCCGGCAAACGCGCCACCTATTACCGCCACCAGCTGGAGTTTGTGTCCAACAGCCCCCAGGGACCCAGGGTGAAACTAACCTCCTGGCGTCTGGCCGCACCCCTTGACGACGGCCGCATAGTGCTCTTCAAGAAGCCGCAATCCGCCACCACCTATCTGCGCAAGGTATCGCAGACCATACCCACCCAAGAGGCCGCCATCTTGGAACCGGCCGCCGGTCCGGCTGGAAAATTCCCGGGCCGGTTGATGGACCAGGCCCTGGATCAGGCTCGCCAGGGGGGCAGGCTCCTGGAACGGTGAGCACCCAGAGCAAAGCCGGGCAAAAGGAGGCCCTGCGCCAAGACCTGGCCCAGGCCTGCGGCCATCTGTGGCCCGCCCATGCCCCCGGGCACCGGCCTCCACCTTTTCCGGACAAGGGAAAGGCTGCTGAGCGTCTGCGCCGATTGCCCGAGTACCGTAAGGCCCGGGTGGTGGTGGTTATGCCGGATCCAGTCCTTTTGCAGGCAAGGATAAACACACTCAACGACCGCAAAACCCTGATCGCCGCCACCCCGGGGCTGAAACAGGGCCTGGTCAGGGTCATTGCCCCGGACGCGCCCATGGCCCAGCGCAACCGGCTCTTGGCTGCAAACGCCCTGGCCAAGACCGGCCGCATTCTCAGGTTTCCCCGTGCTAAAATCGGCAAAATTGACCTGCTGATAGGGGCGGCCCTGGCGTCAGACGAACAGGGCCGTCTTTTGGGTGACGGCAGGGGACTAATGGATTTGGTTTACGCCATATTAAGGTCCCTGAAGGCCATGAGCCCCCAGACACCGGTGGCGGTCTTATTGGCAGACGAACAACTGGTCAGCAGCATTCCCCTGGATGAGTGGGATGTGGGCGCGGATCTGGTGGTGACGCCCACTCAGGTGTATCGTCAGCAGGGTGCGCACCCTACCCCCCGGCTGGACGGCCTCCCCCCCCAATTGGCCCGGCTGCCCTTGGTCAAGGGGGTGATGTCTCTACTTAATCCTTCTTGACCAGGCGCTCGGCACCCTTTTGGGTCAGTTCCCACCAAGGTGTCTCCTGGCCGCTCTTGGCCGGCGGCGGAGGTGTGGGCCGCTTCTGGGGAGGGGCCGCCTGGGGCCTGGTTTGGGGTGGAGCGGCCTGGGCCCGGGTCTGGGGAGGGGGTGCCGGCTGGGATTTCGGTTCTGCGCCGGGCTGGCGGCGGGCTCCGGGGCCGAGCTGACTTATTAACTCACGAAAACGTTCCTGCATCTGGGGTTGATGCTGAAACCGCTCCCTGAACTCGGGCAAAGGCAAGCTGTCGCGCAATCCGGTCAGGGTCAAGTGGTCGTCCAATAAAAACATCTCCACCTTGTCCTCGTCCATGCGCACGGCATAGTAGTTTTTATAGGTCACTGTGGCTAAGGTGTCACCTGTCCCCAAAGTGCCTTTTTTCTCCTGTAAATAAATCCCTTCCCGGAACTGACTCATGTCGGCTCTCCTCTGCACTCAATTACGGAGTCTGCCTTTGCAGTTCCCAGACGCCGTCATTGATGCCCCTGTTAAATCCATCTATACTGGGGCAGCAACCTTTACTTATTATTTATGATAGCAGTGTAAGTATACCCAGGCTATCCTGAATTCCAACGCGTCTACTTCTTGGAACTGGGAATTTTTGGTCATAGAAAAAAATAGCAAGAATGCCCCGGGCTCACAACCGCCGTTAAAAAAGATCATGATGATCAACACCTGATTGGGACCCTGCCATGGAAGTCATTCATGTGGCTACGGAAATGACACCCCTGGCCCAAGCCGGCGGCCTGGGAGATGTTTTAGGCAGCCTTCCCCCGGCTCTTAGGCAGTTGGGTTTTCAGGTGCAGGTGGTGTTGCCCCTTTTTTCCCAAGTGGACCGCAAGGCCCATAACCTGAGCCGCCTGAACCTGAAGATCAGTGTCGACATCAATGGCGAGCAATATAAGGCCGAGGTCTGGATGGCGGAGATCAAGGGCTGTCCGGTTTATCTGATAGCCCAGGATCATTTTTTCAACCGCCCCGGCATCTACGGAAATGCCAAGGGCGATTACCCTGACAACAACCTGCGCTTCATCTTTTTCAACCAGGCGGTCATCAAGCTTGTGGCCGCCGCTGATCTCCATCCCCGGATCCTGCATGTCCACGACTGGCAGCCTGCCCTGCTGCCCGCCTATATAAAGGCACGCACCTTGGAAATGGGTAGCCCGGAAAACGCCGCCACGGTCCTCACCATCCACAACCTGGCGCACCAGGGCCTGTTTCCGCGCCAGGACTTTTCCCTCACCGGCCTGCCTCCAAGCATGAACACCCTTGAGGGTATGGAGTTCTGGGGCAAGATCTCCTTTCTCAAGGCAGGTCTTGTGTATGCCGACGCCTTGACCACAGTCAGCCCTTCATATGCAGCCGAGATATTAACCCCCCAGGGCGGCATGGGCCTGGATGGGGTGCTGCATACGCGCTCTGATTCTCTTTTCGGCATTCTAAACGGGGCGGACTACTCCAGATGGTCTCCTGAGTCTGATGAACACCTCCCGGCCAAATTCTCAGCCCAAGATCTCTCGGGCAAGGAAATCTGCCGCCGCCGCCTGCTCGAGGCCTTTGGTCTGGAGCCTGCGGAAAAGGACGCCTGTGTGCTGGGTTTCGTGGGCCGCCTGACCGAACAAAAGGGTGTGGACCTGATAGCAGAGGCCGCCCCCAAAATGCTGGCGGAGGGTATCCGGCTGTGCATTTTGGGCCAGGGACAGGCTGCCTATGAAAAAATGCTCAGCCAAATGGCCCGGGAGCATCCCGGCAGAGTGGGGGTGAAAATCGGCTTTGATGAATCCTCGGCCCATCTGCTGGTGGCCGGGTCTGACCTGTTGCTGATGCCCAGCCGCTTTGAGCCCTGCGGGTTGAATCAAATGCACGCCATGCATTACGGCACCCCGCCGCTGGTGCGCCCCACCGGCGGCCTCAAGGACACCGTGCAAGCCTTTGATCCCGCCCAGGGCCAGGGGACCGGCTTTGTCTTTTCACGGCCCTCGCCCGAGGACCTGCTGGCAGCGGTGCGCAAGGCCATACTCATCAAGGCCAAGGACAGCCTGTGGCAGAGGCTTCAGCAAAACTGCCTGGCCCAGGATTTTTCTTGGGACCGCAGCGCCCGCGCCTATGCCGACCTTTACAGGCGCCTGGCCAGCTGAATAAATCCATTCGCCTGGGTTGCTTCCCCAGCTCTATAGGATTTCCAGATCAATACCGATTGAGCCCGCCCAACAGGAACAATCCATGTGTTTGGGCGTGGGCTCAATATGTTACAATCGCCAAAATGGTAATAGCTTTCGCGGCTAACAAGATCGGGGTGTGACAATGTTTTACGGCCTAAAAAACGAGGAGCAGCGCAACCTGTTTTTCACGGCGCTTTGGCTCATAAGGCGGGTCTACAAAAGGGTATTCCAGCAAGACCACCTGATAACGGTGGAGCGTTGCATGGGATTCATGGATGATCCCGAATTCATGAAGGCATTTAAAAAAACGGCCCAAAACAAGCAGGAAAGGAGCCTGATCTGGCGCATCCATACCCTGGCCTGGGCCGCCCGGCACTGCCTGAATTTCAAAGGCGACTTTGTGGAATGCGGGGTCTATCGCGGCTTTTCCAGCTTTTTCCTGTCCCATTATCTGGACTTCAACTCCCAAAAGCGGTCTTTTTACCTCTACGACACCTTTGCCGGCATACCTGAGGGCTATGGCAATGGCTCGCCGGTGAAAGAGGGCGCTCACGGCGAAAAGGGGCTATACGAGGAAGTGAAACAAAAATTTTCGCCCTTTAAAAACGTGGAAGTAGTAAAAGGGGTAGTGCCCGAGGTGTTCAAAAAGGTCTGCCCCAAAAAGATCGCCTTTTTGCATATTGACATGAACTCGGCCAAGGCCGAGGTGGGCGCCCTGGAGAGCCTCTTCGACCTTTTGGTGCCAGGCGGTATGCTGGTATTGGATGATTACGGGTGGCAATGGTACCGGGCCCAAAAAGAGGCGGAAGACGTCTTCTTTAAAAAGCGCGGCTACTCAGTGCTGGAGATTCCCACTGGCCAGGGGCTGGTGATTAAAAGATAGCAACCGGTTATCGCAGTAGTCATCAATGTATCAATCCAAACTTAAGCCGGCGTGCAAACGGCGCTGCAGCCGGGGGTAGAAGGGCAGTTTAGCTATAGGTCAGCAGGGGCGGCAGCGGGCAAGCGTGCCGGAATATGCCTGCCCCCTAATATGCCGACCCTAGATAAGGCCTCAGAAGAACATAGAGTGGAGGGTCAAAGAGCCCATGACCACCAAACACAAGGATGCCAATGCTCCCCTGCCCCGCCCTGCCTCTTTGCCGTCTCCTTCAGGAGAAACATCACCCCAGGCCGACTCCGGCCCTGGCGCTGAAGGTTTTTTCAGCAGCCCCTTAAACAGCCCTGTTGGCTCCGCCTTGGGCAACCTGCTCCTGCTGGACCCCAAAACCCTGACCATTGCTGACCTCAACTCCAATGCCGCCCAATTCTTTGGTTCATCGCGGCAGGAGCTAGTAGGCAGGCCGATCCCGGAAATCTGCGGCCTTTCCCAGGAAGAGCTGCGTGCAGAAATGGACAAAGCCCAGCAAGAGGGCCGCGACCATCTCTTGCTCCAGCAGCGCCAGGCCCCGGGCAAGATCCGTAATCTTGAGATCTTCACCAGCGCCGTCTCCCTTGAGGGCCAGGATTTTGTGCTTTGGATCATACGCGATATTCACAAGCGCCTGGCTCAGCAGGCTGGCATGGAACAGGAGTTGAGCCTATACTCGGCCATTGCCGCCCTGTCCAAGATACTGATTGCGCCTGAGGCCCAGATCGGGCAGATGGCCGCCGTGACCCTGGAACAGGCGCAAAAGCTCACCCAGAGCGCCCACGGGTATGTCTCTGAAATCGACCCCTACACCGGCGACAATATCAGCCACACCCTAACCCAAATGATGGGCAAGGAATGTGAGGTCACCGGCAAAGACAAGCGCATCGCCTTTCCCCGGGGGCCTGACGGCTACGGGAGCCTGTGGGGGCACGCCCTGAACACCAAGCAGGGCTTTTTCACCAACTCACCCCAAGACGAGCCTGCTTATGCCGGAACCCTGCCCCCGGGCCATGTCCCCTTGCAGCGTTTTCTTTCAGTGCCTGCCATCAGCGGGGACAAGCTCTTCGGGCAGATCTCCTTGGCCAACTCCAGCCGCGATTACACCCAGCAGGACCTGGATATTATCACCCGCCTGGCCGGCCTCTATGCCGTGGCCTTGCAGCGCAAGCATGCCGAAGAAAGGCTGCGCCAGGCCATGGAGGAGGCTGAAGCGGCCAGTCAGGCCAAGAGCCGGTTTTTAGCCAACATCAGCCATGAAATACGCACGCCCATGAATGCGGTCATGGGCATGTTCGACCTGGCCCTGTCCACTGATTTGAATACCCAACAGCGGGAATATCTGGAGACTGCCAAGTCCGCCGCCGACCACCTGCTGGCCCTTTTAAATGATGTCCTTGACCTCTCTAAGATAGAAGCCGGTAAAGTCCAGTTGAACCGCCAGGAGTTCAACCTGCGCCAAAACCTGGAGCAGATGCTAAGGCCATTGGCCCTGCGCGCCCACGACGAAAATATCGGCTTTAGTTATGAGATCAGGCCAGGGGTGCCCGAGGCCCTGGAGGGAGACCTGGGGCGGCTGAGCCAGATCATCTACAACCTCTGCGGCAACGCCATAAAGTTCACTGAGTCCGGCGAGGTCAGATTTGAAGCCGGGCTGGTCAAGTGCACCGGCACTGAGGCGGTTCTGCAATTCAGTGTGTCCGACACCGGCATAGGCATAGAGCCGGACAAGCTTCAGGAAATCTTTGAGCCCTTTTTCCAGGCCGACGCATCCGCCACCAGAAAATACGGGGGCACCGGCCTGGGCCTGGCCATCTCCCGCCATCTGGCCCAAATGCTGGGCGGGGACATCCAGGTGAAGAGCGTGCCCGGCCAGGGCAGCACCTTTACTTTCACCGCCTGTTTTGATCTGGCCCCGACAGCCAAGGATTTACAGGTTCAAGACGTCCTGCCTGTGACCCCTTCTGACGAAGCACCCACAGTCGGCCCCCAGGCGGCCTTGAGCATACTGGTGGCTGAGGACAACCAGGTCAACCAGAAATTAGTCCAAATCCTTTTGGAAAGAGACGGTCATGATGTGACCCTGGCTGCCAACGGGGCCGAGGCCTTGGAGATTGCCGGTAGGGGGCGATTTGATTTGATCTTCATGGACATTGAGATGCCCAAGATGGATGGAATCACCGCCACCAGGAAGATCAGGAAAGACCCCCACTGCCCCAACTGCAAAACCACTATAATCGCCATGACCGCACACGCCCTGCCAGAGGACCGGGAGCGTTGCCTGGCCTCGGGCATGGATGATTACATGGCCAAACCTATTTACCCTGACCGGCTATACCAGATTATTGAGGATTTGAAGAAGGCCGACGGGTGATTATTTAAGTTAAGGGCTAAGTAGAGTTAAATAACTGAGTCTGAACCGCTTAAACTAAATCCCTAAATTAATCAAAGCGATTAGTATGACTATTTTTACTTATTTCGCGTGTCTATTCAACAAACCCGGATACAATTCCAGTCTGGAATACGGCAATGTTTAACTAGGTTTTTGCCTTTGCCGAAAAAATAACAATTATAACTACTTAACATTCTTATCTATATCCCGCAAGGCAACCATCAGTTTGGTTAAGCCTTCCCTTGTTCCACGTCTCATATCTATACAATGAATATCATTTACAGACGGTGGTGGTGAGCATTCCTCAATTATGATTGGGATTAACCAAACGCTCTCACCTTGAAGCTTTTTAACCAGAGCAGAGTTTACTTCCATCTGAACCCATCTGGACTTGAGTGATTGAGGACTTAGCAAAACGATAAGAACGTCGTTGCTAGCTAAGCCTTCATTTATTTTTTGGATAATAGAATCGCCAGGCTTTATTGACCAGTCATCATACCAGACATCATAATCAAAGGCCTCCAGTCCCTTGGCAATCTTATCTGCAATCTTTTTGTCAGCCGATGAGTAACTAATGAATATACCAGGGGCTCTATCATCACGACTTTCAGGAAGAGAAATGTAATCGGCATTAGATGATGATTTTGCTGCATCATCGTTTTCTAACAATGAATCAAGAGCGGGGATAACGGTGCTACCTATCCAACGAATCATTTCAATTCCCAATACCATATCTCTTCGCGCATCATCAATAACTTTACTCATTAGAATTTTAGTTGAAACTCCTCTGTGGGCCCAGCTGTTGCGAGCATTGGCGAATGAATCCATTTGGTCTAATTGATCATCAGTAAGGAAAGTCCTTGCAAATTCAAAATCAGGGTGGTTTTGCGAGATTCTAAATGCATTTAGCGCCTTGCCCAAGCTCACTTTACGAAGATCTTTCGTAGGTAATTTTAGTTCCTTCTGCCCGCGAGCATAATCTCGACCATAAGGAACTTCGATTAATAAGCGTAAAGCCCGCTTTACATATGATTCAAAGGCAGTAGCTACAGCCATCACAGGACCGTTCATAGGGAAATAATCTTCCTTGCGGCAACTTGCCCGGATAAAGTCTTCTACTGCGGAGCGTATGCTGACATCCCGCGCCTCATCCCAGCCATTTTGTTCAAGCTGGTCGTAAAAATCGGAAATGCTAAGCATAACCACTAGTTTACGACCGTGATCTAAAGATTTGAATAAAGCAACCAGTTCTTCGCCGAAACTAGAAAGGAAGGGAACAATAGACATCCCATACTCGTCTCCCCCAGTATCATCTGGGCCTGCTGTAGGCGGAGGCGTAAACATCTCCAGAGGCAACATCTCATTCTGGCGAGCAATAATCATAGTGATTCCTTCT
>JASFOZ010000040.1:0-15521 GCA_050116255.1 Desulfarculaceae bacterium | reverse complement strand
GTCCCCATTGGTGGCAACGAATTCACCGTCCCGCAGGTAGAAGCTGTCTTCAAAAGGCCATTGGCCTCCATAAATCCATCCCCACTGCTCGATATCGACGTTGGGGGTGACTATCTGATAAAAAGGTTTTGGGTCATTATCAGGCACGTACACGATAAAGCCGCTCACCGGGTCAGGGCCGGTGTCCTGGCCCGGGCCCTGGAGCACTGCGCCGCCGTCCTCATCGCCCATCACGCGCAGGCCCGGGACCTCGATCATAAGGTCCTGCTCAGGGTAGGTGCGCCCGGGCGCCCAGACCGTGTCCGGGAAGTAGCCTTCCTCACCTTCGCTGCCCATGAAATCATCATAAATCTGCTTGGCATAATCCAAGGCAGCCTCGAGCGTGAAGAATCTGCCCAGGATCAGGCCGCCCTCGTCCGGGGAGCCGCCGATAAGAACCAGCACATCCGGCACCGGCTCATCGCCGCCGCCGCCGCCAGGGAGAACAGCCGCCGCCGGCGCGCCGGGGGTGACCACAGGGGGAACCGGGGGAGTCGGGGGAGTCGGAGGGGTCGGAGGAGTGGGAATAGGCGCAGCCGCCGTAAGGATCGGGCCCTCCTCAAAGGGGCCGGGCAGACCCTGGCCCAGATCAAAGCCGGGGCCGCCGACATCGATAAGATCGTCGGAAGACCAGAACCGGCTCAAGGAGCCTTCCGCCCCCTCGAAGAACTGGGGCGCCTGGAAGAAGGTCGGGTCCACCAGGGAGTCCGGGGGCAGGGTGAAGTCAGTGCCAGCGGGGTTGGCCGTGGCAATGTCCGGGGTGGTCAGGGTGGGTAGCCCCGCCTGGCCCTCGCCCACATAGGTGGCCACATCGTCCTGGTCGGTGACCGTCTCCATGGCCTCCAAATCAACATGCAGGAAGTAATCAACCAACGTGAAAACGGCCTTGCCATCGGCCGTTATCAATAGGTTGTTACCGTCTTGGACCAGTTTCGCCTGGTCGGCGCTATCTCCATAAAGGAAAAACTCATCGTCGCCTGGCTTGATCTTCTCGAAGCCTCCAGGGACAATCGCCACCACGCGCTCATTGCCCTTGGCGTCCACTATCTTCAAGCTCAGTTTCATCTCCGCCATTTTCCGGCCTCCTGATATATTGGGAAATTGATAACTAAAAAACTTAATAATTTCTATTTATTATCCAGGTAAAGCCTAATGGGCCCAGAAAGGACCTGGCCGCTGACCTGATCTCAGCGGCGTTAGCCAAACAATGCCAAAAAGCTTTAACCGGCACTCTTTCGTGCTCCTGAAATTGGGATCCGCTCTCGCTGTTTTTATTCTGAAATCCGACTTAACCTTCACGTATCAAACTAGTGGTCTTTCCGCAAAAGCACAATTAGGAACACGGCTTATTTTTGGTACTAATCTCAGGCTGAAAAAGTTTTAGAGAAAGTATTAGTCAGGCACAGGCGGGGATTCGCATTTGGTATTAGGATGGTATTAGGCGGCTCCGCCAAAAGTATTATGTGGTATTAGGCCGGCCGCCCTTTCGACGGAACCGGCCCTGGCCTCTGGCTGCGGACAGCAGGGCTTGAACCGGATAATCAAGGTATTAGTTATTCGCGTTTTAGCGGGCCTTGGAGGCGGAAAAAGTACTAGACTGCCGGGGCTGGTTACTCGGGCTGTGGCGGCCTAAGATCCGAGGCCAACAGGTTGATTATGCCCACCTGTCCGGGCAGGCATTTGCTCTGCAAATCGTATCGGGCCAGTATGGTGCGGCGGGCGTTTTTGCGCAGTTCGTCCAGACCCTTGCCCTTGTTCAGGGCCTCATCCACCCTCTTGGCCAGGCCTTGGCTGTCAAAGAAATCGCACAAAAGCCCGTTGCGGCCCTCCCGGATAACTTCCATAACCGGGGCTGTGGCTGAGGCCAGGACCAGGCATTCCGCGCTCATGGCCTCCAGCATGGACCAGGAAAGTACAAAGGGATAGGTCAGATACACGTGCAGCGATGAAATTTGCAACACCTTGAGATACTCATCATAGGGAAGCCTTCCCAGGAAATGCACCCGGTCCGACTTGAGGCCGGTCTCCTTGAGATATTTCGCCTTGTAGGTCTGACCCTTGGGCAGGCGCCGGCCATAGGACACGTCAGTGCCGCCCACCACAAGGACGTGAGCCTTGGGCCTCAGCTCCAGGATCCGGGGCAGGGCCCGGATAAAGGTGTGAATGCCCCGGTAGGGCTCCAGGTTGCGGGCCACATAGGTTATGACTTCATCTTTGGCGGTGAGGGTGGGGCCGCCTCCGGCCACGGTAAGAGAGGCCTTGGCATCAGGGGCTACCCGCTTGGTGTCCACGCCGTCGAATATCACCGAAATCTTGTCCTGGTACTGAAGAGGAAACTGCCTCCTCTGCCAAAATGTGGGGGAAAGACCCCAATCGCTGGCATTCAGGCTCAGAAGCTGGGCTGCGTCCATGGTGCGCACCCTGGGCCCGTCATCGGGCTTGGCTGGAAACTCGGGGTCAAAACCCACGTCACTGCCGTGGCTCCGGTAATAAAACTCGCAGAATAGCAGTATCTTGGAAGAAGGAAAGGCATCCCGCAGATACAAGGCCTCTCCCCAGCCGGGATGGGCGCATATGACCTGGGGAACGAAACCTTGTTTCTTCAGTTGCATGGCCGCTTTATAGACCATCTGGCCCCGGCGGACCTGATTCTCCAGAGTGCGCAGATAACGGTGGGCCCGGCTGGGGGTGTCAGGCGGCGACTTATAGAAAACATGGCGCATATTAGGGAAGTTTATTTTGCGGTTATCCACCTTGCTTATGGTCACCACCTGGTTTTGGCGGCCGGACGCAAAATAACGGGCGATGTGCACGTATTGCCCGGGAAAGTTCTGGTGTACGAATAACAGTCTCATAACAGCTCCCCGAATCGGCCCGCTGGTTAATTCGCCGGGCCTGGGCTCAGGTTATCAATTTAGCTGAGTATAAACGCCTCTTAAACACAAATAAACCCCCTGATTTCACCTTGACCCCAATCCAGCTTGCCCCTAGAATCCCCACATTGAAAGTCTTATTTCTCTCTCATCCCAAAGGAGGCAAGAGGCCGTGTCAGATATAAAAGCCCAGTACCGGACCGTTATGGAGGATCATTTTCCGCCCGAGGTGACTGTCACGGTGGGAGACACGGTGCTCCGCTATCGCAAGCGGACCTGGAAGCTGCCTGACTCCCAGGGGGAGCTGGTGGAAAAGGGCCTGCGCTACGGCGAGAATCCCGGCCAGGAGGCGGCCCTTTATGAGCTGGTGCAGGGGCAGCTAAAGGTGGGCGATATCGAGCTGATCGAGCCCGGCCGGGGGCTGGTCAGCGCCCTCACTGAAGAGCACATGCTGCAGGCGGGCAAGCACCCGGGCAAAACCAACCTCACCGACGTGGACGGGGCCCTGCACATCCTGCGCTATCTCCCCGCAAAGCCGGCGGTCGCCATCATGAAGCACAACAACCCCTCGGGCTGCGCTGTGGCCGATGACATAGCCACCGCCTATCACCGGGCCTTTATGGCCGACCTCATCGCCGCCTTTGGCGGGGCGGCGGTGCTGAACCGGCCGGTGAGCAAGGCTGCGGCTGAGATGATGAACGAGCTCTACCTGGAGGTGGTGGCGGCCCCGGACTATGAAGAGGGCGCCCTGGATATACTCAAGCAGCGCAAAAACCTGCGCATACTGCGCATTCCGGGCATGGACGACCTGGCCTCATACGCGCCGGCCCGTTTTCTGGACATCAAGTCCCTTATGGACGGCGGCCTGGTTTTGCAGACCTCCAGCTTCAATCCCATCACCGGGCCCGGGGACCTGCTGCCCGCCCGCTGCGAGCATAAGGGAAAGGTATATGAGCCCAAGCGGGCGCCCAGCGACAAAGAGCTTGCCGACGTGGTCTTCGGCTGGGCGGTGGAGCAGGGCGTAACCAGCAACAGCGTCATCTATGTCAAGGACGGCTGCACCGTGGGCATCGGCACCGGCGAACAGGACCGGGTGGGAGTGGCCCGCATCGCCGTGCACAAGGCCTATACCAAGTATGCCAATCAGCTGGCCTGGGAGCGCTTCGGGCTCAAGTATGACGAGCTGGCCGCTGAGGTGGAGGCTGGAAAGCGCGGGTCCGATGTCATCACAGAAATCGACCAGCAGACCCAGGCTGACCGGGCCGGGCTGCCCGGTTCGGTGATGATCTCAGACGCCTTTTTCCCCTTCAGGGACGGCGTGGACGTGGGCATCAAGGAAGGCATCGCCTGCGTGGCCCATCCCGGCGGCAGCCTGCGCGACTGGGAGTCCATCGAGGCCTGCAACCAGGCCGACCCGCCGGTGGCCATGGCCTTCACCGGCCAGAGGGCCTTTAAGCACTGATTCCGGACTGATCACCGTACTTAAAGCAATCACTGGAAGCCGAGGCAAGTGTTGCAGATTGTCACCAACCCCAGGGCCCAAACCGGCCTGGATACCTGCCCCCAGGCAGATGACTTGTTTCCCGCCCAGGCCCGGCAAGAGGCCTGGGACGAGATAACCTCCTGGCCCGGCTACCAACCCACCCCCCTGGTGGAGCTCCCGGGCCTGGCCCGGCACCTGGGCCTGGACCGGATATATCTCAAGGAAGAAGGCCGGCGGTTTAGTGATCGAATTAATTCCCAATAAGTACGAAAGGGATTTGGATTGATTAATAATGAGAGACATTCAACTTAGAAAAGAGACAAAATGAAAACAACAAAACATTTGATTGTCCTGTGTGTTTTTCTGGCGACTTTCCTGGTTGGCGGCATTGCCCTGGCTAATGATTCTGGGATATTTGACTCAGCAACCTCTTGCAGTGCGCCAGAAGCAACAACCAGCTCCACCTATACAAACAGTTTGGGACAGGTATTTATACTCATACCCGCTGGGACGTTCATTATGGGGAGCCCTTCGGATGAGCCGGGAAGGTCCAGCAATGAAGGGCCGCAGCACAGCGTGACCATCACCCAGGACTTTTACATGCAGCAGACCGAAGTGACTCAAGCCCAGTGGGAGGCGGTGATGGGCAGCAACCCGTCTTATTTTTTCGATTGCCCCACCTGTCCAGTCGATACTGTTTCGTGGGATGACGTGCAGGATTTTATCGAGAAGATGAACGCCCGGGGGGAAGGGGTTTACGGCCTGCCCACGGAAGCCCAGTGGGAATACGCGGCGCGCGCGGGGACCACAACGCCGTTTTATAACGGGGAGATAACGGAATTGGATTGCGGGTATGACGCCAACCTGGACGCCATCGGGTGGTACTGCTCTTGTTTTGAATCCCATCCGGTGGCTCAGAAGGACCCCAATGCCTGGGGGCTGTATGACATGAGCGGGAATGTGTATGAGTGGTGTTCGGACTGGTATGACGCTGATTATTATTCCAATAGCCCCACGGATGATCCTCAGGGGCCGTCCACGGGCTCTTACCGCGTCTTTCGGGGCGGCGGTTGGCACAGCCTCGCGCAGAACTGCCGCTCGGCGCATCGGTTCAACCTCACGGCACACTCCAGGTACTTCAATGTGGGCTTTCGGCTTGTGCGCTATCACCCGGGATATGCCCATTGAAGATAAGTTTTACTCCATACCGGCCTTGTATATGGCCATTTCTATGGTGGAGCGCAGCTCCCGTGGTTGAAAGAGCCTTAAAGCAATTACTGGAAGTTTTAGTCGATGTTGAAAATCGTTGACAATCCCAGGGCCCAACCCGGCCGGGATACCTGCCCCCAGGCGAATGACCTGTTTCCCGCCCAGGCCCGGCAAGAGGCCTGGGACGAGATAACCTCCTGGCCCGGGTACCAACCCACCCCCCTGGTGGAACTCCCGAGCCTGGCCCAGCATCTGGGATTGGGTCAGATATATCTCAAGGAAGAAGGCAAGCGGTTTGGCCTCAAGTCCTTCAAGGCCCTGGGCGGAGCCTATGCGGTCTTCCGCCTTTTAAAGGCGCTGCTGGAGGAAAAGTCTGGCGGCCCGGGGGTGACATCGGCCCGTCTCATCAAGGGCGAGTTTGCCTCTTTGACCCAAAAGGTCACAGTGACCTGCGCCACTGACGGCAACCATGGCCGCTCCGTGGCCTGGGGCGCTGGGAGCTTTGGCTGCGGCTGTGTGATCTTTATACCGGAGGCGGTCAGCGCATTCCGGCAGCAGGCCATGGAATCGCTGGGCGCGCAGGTGGTCCGGGTGCCGGGCAACTATGACCAGGCCGTGCATGAGGCCGCAGACCAGGCCCACAAAAAGGGCTGGCTCCTGGTGGCGGACACCTCCACCGAGGGGGACGAGCAGGTGGTGCGCTGGGTGATGCAAGGCTACACGGTCATGACCAGTGAAGCCGTGGAGCAACTTAGGGGAAAGCCCCTGCCCACCCAGGTGCTGGTGCAGGCGGGGGTGGGCGCATTGGCGGCAACGGTCTGCGCCTCCCTTTGGCAGGCCTGGGGTTCTGGGCGCCCCCGCTTCATCACTGTGGAGCCTCTTAAGGCGGCCGGGCTATTGCAGAGCATCAGCCAAGGCCGCTTGACCACGGTAAAGGGTGATCTGGAAACCATAATGGGGGGGCTGTCCTGCGGCGAGGTCTCGCCTCTGGTTTGGGGCCTACTGCAACAAGGGGTGGACTCAGCCCTGGCCTTTGCAGACACCCCGGTACAGGAGGCCATGCGCCTTTTGGCCCAAGGCCGAGAAGGAGACCCGCCGGTGGTGGCCGGGGAGTCCGGGGTGGCCGGGTTGGCCGCCTTACTGGCCGCCAGGGAGGATGATTCGGCCTGGCGTTCCCTGGGCCTTGACTCCAATTCCCGGGTGCTGTTGTTCGCCACTGAGGGCGACACCGACCCGGAGCTATATAAACAGATAGTAGGCAGATCCGCCCAGGAGGTGTCGGCGTCCTGACCCCGGCCTCGCCTTACCCCACCCCCGCTACCCTTTATCCAGCCGCTCCATCTGCTCCAGGGCCCATACCAACCTGGTCAGATTTTGATTGACCGGCGTGGGTATTCCCTGCTCCGCCCCCGAGCGGGCCACGGCGCCGCTTATGAAATCAACCTCTGTGCGCCGGTGGTTGCGCACATCCTGGAGCATGGAAGATATGTTCTGGCTGGTCCCCTGGGCCACGTCCTTTACCGCCGGCAGCATGTCCGGCTGCGGGAACTCAATGCCCAGGGCCCGGCCCACCTGCACTGCCTCGGCCACTGCCTGGGACATTATCTTCAGCGCCCCGGGAAGCTTCAGCAAGTGCCCGTTGGGTATATCCAAAATAGCGGTAAGGGCGTTAATGCCCACATTGATCACCAGCTTGGTCCAGATCAGGTTCTGCACCCGCTCAGCGGTTTGGCTGTCAAAACCGGCCTGGATGAACAGGTTTTTTATCTCTTCAACAAACCCGTCCACCTGCCCCTGGGCAGGTCCCAGGCGGGTCTGACCCCGGCCGGCATGGCGCACCCTCCCCGGCGCCAGCAGGGTCGCCCCCTCGCTGGTGATACCCCCCAGCACCCGCTCCGGGCCCAAGGTCCGGCTCAGGGTCTCCACATTGCCGATGCCGTTCTGCAGGGTCAGGGCCTTGGCCGATTCCGGCAAATGCCGCCCCAGTACAGCGGCCACTTCTTCGGTGTTGTAGGCCTTTACACAGACCAGGGCCAATTGGCAGTCCTCAAGCGCCTGGGCAGGTTCAGGGCTTATGTCCAAGGCGAGTTCGGCTGCCCCTTCCCCGTCCTCCACAAAAAAACCCTGGCGTCTCAACAGGGCGGCCCGCTCAGGCCTGTGATCAAGAATATTCACCAAGGCCCCGGCCTGGGCCAGGCGGATGGCCCACAGGGTGCCCAGGGCTCCGGGGCCCACCACGGTAATGTGCATATCCGCCTCTCAGACCTTTAATTGATCGGCAATATCCGGGTCCATGGCGAACTCATTCTCAGCGGCGGGAAAGCGCCCCTGTTGCACGTCTCCCGCATATTCAGCCACCGCATTTTGCATAGACGACATCAGGTCCAGATATTTCTTGGCCATCTTGGGGGTTTGGCGGGAGGTGAGGCCCACCAGGTCGTGGAGCACCAGCACCTGGCCGTCGCAATGGGGGCCGGCCCCGATGCCGATGGTAATCATGGACACGGCCTTGGTAATGGCCTCGGCCAAGGGCGAGGGAATGCACTCGAAAACGATAAGGGAGGCCCCGGCCTGGTCCAGGGCCTTGGCCGAGTCTATCAAGCGCTGGGCGCCGGCCAGGTCCTTGCCCTGCACCCTGTAGCCGCCCAGCATGGCCACGCTCTGAGGGGTCAGGCCGATGTGGGCGCAGACCGGAATGCCCGCACGCACGATGGCCGCCACCTTGTCGGCCACCTCCATGCCACCCTCCAGCTTCACGCAATCGCAGCCGCCTTCTTTCATTAAACGGCCCGCATTTTCCACGGCCTGGGTGGTGGAGACTTCGTAGCTCATAAAGGGCATGTCGCCCATTAGAAAGCATCTCTTGCAGCCCCGGCGCACCGCCTGAATATGATGCAGCATCTGCTCCATGGTTACCGGCACCGTGGAGTCATACCCCAGCACCACCATGCCCAGGCTGTCGCCCACCAAGACAGAGTCCACCCCGGCCTGGTCGCAGATTAAGGCGGTGGGATAATCATAGGCGGTGAGCATGCTTATTTTCTTGCCCTCGGCCTTCATTTGGTAGAGGTCAGAGATCGTCACTGGCTTGCCTGGCATTGATCCTCTCCTTTGTGCACAGGTGTATAAAAAAATAAGCGCCCCGGCTGCGCATACCCAAAGCCCCACCTGGGGCCCAGGGGCGCGCCGTCTCGGTCCTACTTAGGATCCAAGCGGCTCCAGCGCTCCGGAGACGCCATCTCGCCACAAACCACTAACGGAGATGATCAGCCATGTCAAGAAAATGATGAGAAAAACGCCGCTTTAAATCAGGCCGGCGCAGGCTTAAGCAGGCCTTATTGGCCTCTGCTTAAGCCTCTGCCAGGGCCAGGTCCAGGGCTTCCAGTAAAAACTTGATATCTTCTTTGCTTATGCACATGGGCGGCTTGATGCGCAGCACGTTGCCGAAAAAGCCGCTCTTGCCCAGTAGCAGGCCCATGTCCTTGCAGCGCTCCCACACCCTGACGCACTCCGGCCCGGCCGGTTCCTTGCTTTGACGGTCCTTGACCAGCTCCACTCCCACCATCAGCCCCTGGCCCCGCACATCGCCGATAAGGTCATGCTCGGCCATCAGGCCCTTTAGCCCCTCCATGAGAGAACCGCCCTGCTCCAGGCAGTTTTGCTGCAGGCCCTCATTGTCTATTACCTCCAACACCGCCTTGCCCGCAGCGCAGGAAACCGGGTTGCCGCCGAAGGTGTTGAAGTGGATGCGCTGGCTCAGGGTCTGGGCGATCTCAGGTGTGGTGACCACACAGGCCAGGGGCAGGCCGTTGCCTATGCCCTTGGCCATAGTCACGATATCCGGGATAACCCCCTGGTCCTCGAATCCCCAGTAATGGCCGCCGGTGCGGCCGAAGCCGGTCTGCACCTCGTCGGCGATGCACAGGCCCCCGGCCTGGCGCACATGCTCATAGACCTTGGCCAGATAACCGTCCGGAAAAACGATGGCTCCGCCCACCCCCTGGATGGTCTCGGCGAAAAAGGCGGCGATGCGTCCGGGTGTGCCCATGTCTATGAGGTTCTTGACATCCGCCGCGTACTTCTCCCCGGCCTGGGGATCGTCCCAGCCCCAGAGGCCGCGATAGGGATCAGGCGTCAGGGCGTGGTGAACGCCGAAGCCGTGAGGGTAATTGTACTTCCAGGTGCTGTGGGCGGTGAGCCCCATGGTGGAGGCCCCTCCGCCGTGATAGGCGTTGCGCAGGGCCATCACCTCGAAGTTGCCGGTGTAGAGCCGGGCCATGAGCATGGCCAGGTCATTGGCCTCAGAGCCTGAGTTGACAAAGTAACAAACGCTCAAGTCGCCGGGCATTTTTTGGGCCAGCATCTGGCCGTACTCGGCAATGGTGGGGTGCAGGTATATGGTGGTGGTGTGCTGCAGGATCTCAAGTTGCTGCCGGGTCTTTTCCAGCACATAGGGATGGCAATGCCCGGCGCTGATGGTGACGATGCCGGCGAACCCGTCCAAGTAACGGCGGCCGGTCTCGTCATAGAGATATTGCATGGACCCTTCAACGATCATCAGGGGGTCCTGGTAATAGGTCAGCAGGGCCGGGCTCAAATAGCGGCTGCGCAGATCCAAGACCTGTTGTTTGTCCGGACCTTGATAGGGCCGGGGCTGGTGGTCATAGGGGGGCAGTTGGGGCGGAACCGGCATAAGGTCTCCTTGTCATGGGGTGCCAGATTAATCGTCTGGCCGCTTTGAGGGTTGGTTGGTCCTTAATAAAAAGTCTACGAATAGCCAGGGTTAATCTTGGTCCTTGTCTGGTCTGCTAAGGCGGTCGATGATACGGCTGGCGTATTGGTGATCATCCAAAGCTGCTGATTGGGGTTTTAATACCCCCATTTTCATGGTCAAGTAGTTCAATCTCTTTATGGCCTGGTAGCGGGTTTTTTCGTCTGGGGCATTGGCCAGCATGTCCTCCACCTGCATCAGTTCTTTACGGGCATCCAGCTCCGGGGGGGTAAAGCCTGCGGTTTTCAGCATCTTGTAGGCCAAGCGCAGCTCCTCGGGCACCCGGGAGTCGTCTTCGAGCTTGAGGGGTTCCCCCTGGCCGGGCAAGTCATTCAGCTCGCCCCGCTCAGAGGCCTCCTGAATACGCTGTTCGGCTATTTTTCTCCATGAAGAAAAAGGCACTGCCTGAACCTTTTAATACCTAGCACCCTCAACATGGGGGCAGCAGGCTAATACTGGGCCTATTCTCAGGCCTTGGCCTGGGGAAGTAAAAATTTGTCCATAAGCTCCAAGAGGTCGGCGGCCCCGGGTTTTTTGGTGTAGGCGTCAGCCCCTGCCACCTGGCATCTCCGGGCCACATCCTGGTTGACCAAGGAAGAAAACATCACCACCGGCAGATCCTTCAGGCCGAGGTTTTCTTTGATATTACGGCAGAGGGTGAGCCCGTCCATGGCCGGCATCTCAATATCAGTGACCACGCCGCTCATGAGCTCCTTCCAGTTCTTACTCGACTGCTGCGCCTGGTCCAATTTTTCCTTTATGGCATCCAGGGCTTCCTTGCCGTTGGCGTAGACCGAGATATCAGAGTAGCCTACCTTGTTCAGCTTCTTCACCAGGTGCTCCCTGATCACAGTGGAGTCGTCCACCAGTATCAACTTAACCGTACTCCGGTCGCTGCCTTCCGGAGGCGGGGGCTCATCAGCCTCATCATAGACGGTCAAGGTGCCGGGATCGACCTCTCCCACCACGTACTCCAAGTCCAGAACCAGTATCTCCTGGTCATCCACGTTTATGGAGCCGATAATCTGGGGGCCGAACCCGCCCAGGTATTCATGCATGGGTTGAAAGCTGTCCCAGGAAAGGCGGTGAATTTTATTGATGCCATCAGTGATAAAACCCATGGCCCGCCGGTTGAACTGGGTTACGATCACCACCTGCTTGCCTGAGCTCTCTTCTTGGGGGCGGGAGAGAAAATTATTAAGGTCGATCAAGGGGATGGTGCTGCCGCGCAGCACGAACACCCCCACCATGCTGGGCGGCGCCTGAGGCAAGGTGGTGATAGCCTCCGGGTCATGAGGGACGAACTCCCTCACCTTGGATACGTTGATGCCGAAGCTCTGGTCGCCCAGCTTGAACTCGACAATCTCCACCTCATTGCTGCCGGTTTCCCGGCGTTTTCCCCTCTCTTCACTCATTTTTTTCTCCTGGCTTTCATGCAACCGCCGCCCCAATTAAGGCACATGCATCCCTGGACTCAGCCTCCCAAGCGTGACATGGCGCAGCCAGCGGCATTCAACGTCTGGAGGCTCTGCCCGTGACAACGGGGTTTTATCGCCGCCGCCCTCTGCAGGGCCAGAGCAAGGTCGGCGTCAACACCGCCTCCCCTGAGAACCGCCTTTAGGTCCACGCCGGTCTCGGAGAAAAGGCATGGGACCAGACGGCCATCGGCCCTGAGGCGCAGCCGGTTGCAGGCATCGCAAAAGTGGCTGCTAAGGGCGCTGATAACCCCTAATTCCCCCTGGGCCCCGGGCAGGCGGTATCGGCGGGCGGGTCCGTCGCCGGGACGGGTTGGCAACTCCTCTGTGGAGCCCAAGGGTTCGAGTGCCTTAAGAATCTGTTCACTGGCAACAAAGTTTTCTTGTTTGAATGGCGTGTGGCGTCCTACGGGCATGTATTCGATGAACCTGACCGCCAAGGGATGCTCGAGGGTGAGCCGGGCAAAATCCAAAAGCTCGTCCTGATTTTGACCGGCCAACACCACCATGTTCAGCTTCACCGCAAAGGCTCCACTTGAAAGGGCTGCCTGCAGGCCCTTGAATACCTGGGCAAAACCCTCTCGCCCTGGACCATCGCCTATTCCGGTTATGGCCCCATATCGTTCAGGGCGGAGGGTGTCCAGGCTGAGATTAATAGTGCTCACCCCGTATTTTTTCAGAAAATGCAGTTTCTCAGCCAATAACAGGCCATTGGTGGTGATCCTCAGATCGGGCCGGGGTTGCAGGCGGTTCAAGGCGTCAAGCAAAACGTCCAGGTCGCGTCTGAGCAGGGGTTCACCGCCGGTGAGGCGAATCTTGCCCACTCCCAATTTAACCGCTGCTTTTGCCACCCGGGCCAATTCTTCCAGGGTCAAAATATCACTATGGTCCAGCTTGGCCACGCCTGCCGCGGGCATACAATACACGCAGCGCAGATTGCAGCGGTCGGTTATGGAAAGACGCAGGTAGGTAAGATGACGGCCAAAGCCGTCAACCAGCTGTTCTTGGGAGTGACCATCGGGTGTGGATGTATTCTGATCCATTCCTCGCCTATATCCTTTGATGGATCAAATTTTAGCCCCTAGGGCATGATGCGTCAATCGAGTGAGTTTTGGGTTTCAAAGCGGTCCACCAACACGCTCAGCCAATTGTACTCCTCCACCATCTCCCGCTCCCTGTCATTGCGGGGGGATTGGCTGAGATAACGGCGATGCAGATAGGGGTTGGTGAGTTGCTTGCGGCAGATACTTAAAAGTTTGTTCATGGAGCGCGGATGGTAGAAAGCCAGTTCTCCCCCCTCCTGGCTGAGAAAGTGGGCCAATATGGTCAGAATGTGCTGGTGACCCAAGCGGCGGCCGCTGGCGTCAGAGCGATTTTCCACCAACTTTTCCAGAAGCCTCAGACGATGGGCCACGCGCAGGTCAGCGGTGGCGTCCTTCACCTCTTTTACCAGCTCCGGCAGCTTCTTAAGCTCCGCCTGATAGGCCCGGTCGTTAACAAAAGACGATACCACCTTGGTGGTGCGTTCAAAGTTGTCGGGGCTGTATTCAGCCAGGAGGTGATGATGTTTTTCCAGCCAGGCCGATAGAAACATGAGACGCTTTTCTATCTCCTTGGTGCCTTGGACTCTTTCCCGTTCCCGGTAGACTATGCTGCCTTCGAATTCGCCGCGCACGATGTCGTTGAGCATAAGCAACCGGTCCTGGCTGATCCCCAAAACGTCCAAGGAAAGGGATTGGCCCGTCTGCGGGTGAATAATCTCCTGGGATGCCACGGAAAGGGCTCGATCCTCCAAGACATTGTCCGGGTGATAGGAATGGTGGGCATAGTGAACCTTCAGTATCACCGCCGAGCGCTTTTTATCCAGGAAGTATCCCTCCTCCGCTATACGGCGCCGGTTCTCCCTGGAACAGCTTTCAGCAGCCACCAAGGCCACCTTCTCCACCCGGGGGAGGCGGCCCTTGGCCTCCACATTGGTCAAGGTGGTAACCGCCCGGTCACTCTGGCCCAGAACCTTGACGAAGAAACGTTCCCGCCTGCGCATCAAGCGCCGTGCGAACAAGGCCGCTGAAGTGTGCCGCTCGCCGCAGATGGGGAAGCCGCTTTGCTCCATAAGAAAACGGTAGACAAACCGGCGGTTTTCTGCGTAAAGCTCGTTATCTCCTTGTTGAAATTTGCCAATTTGCTTGCCCAGGCGCTTTATCTCTCCGTCCAGGTCTGAGGGGAAAGAGGCGAATATGCCGGTCAGCCAGAACATACCCTCAAGGTCGCGGGAGATAACATGACCGCGATCCATTTTGGCCAGGTGGGGTAGTAGCTGGGTATAGCGTCCCAGATCGGTCAAGGCCTTACGGCCGATTTCCTTATCCAGCTCCGGCACCTGGTCCCGGGGGAGGCGTTCACGCAGAATCTGGCGGTTAAGGGCGGCCAGGCTGGGGTCAAAGGGGGTGCCCTCGTGGTGCAAAAGGTCGAATTGAAAACCCTCATCCTGGTAGCTCAAAGTCCGGTCAAAAACCACCATACCGAAGGCGGGCAGGTTTTTATACTCTATCAAGGGAGCGTCAAAGGCTGGTATGAGTTCCCTGGGCTCCACCAGGGGATATGTGGGATTATAGGCCTCCAGCAGGCCGTAATATATATGAACATATTCTAAAATCCTCAGAACCATCTCAAGGCGGGCGTTGTCCCGGCGTTTGTAAGCCCGGGTTAAATCCCAAAGAGGCACTCCCCCGAAATGTACTTTGCGAAAATAGCGCTGCTTGTGCCCCATGAGGATTATCCCCGCCTAACCATGCGGAATTGTTGTACCACGGGGACAAGGCCCCGGTCAACTTGCCCAGAGCCGTAGTACCGAAAGGCCCGGCCCAGGCAGGCGTTGACAGGGGCAAGGGGCTCTGATACAAAAGGAATTCCAATATGGGGCTGTAGCTCAGCTGGGAGAGCGCATGACTGGCAGTCATGAGGTCGTCGGTTCGATCCCGATCAGCTCCACCAAAAATATTAAAGGGTTAGGACAATCAGTCCGAACCCTTTTTTTCAGCCTTCAAATCCGACTAAATTGGGCTTACTAATTTTGCCTCTTCCATGGCACCTGCGTGCCCATCCCCAGGCCTCAATCCGGGGTTGACGCCATCTATAATTAAAGATACTTGCCAAAGACCGATGACATCAATTGCCGACAGTCCCGGCTGGGAGCGACCGGTCTTTGCCTAAGGCGGTAATTGAGCAGGCCTCCAGGCAATTGCCTGTCTACTAAAAATTAATCACATCAGCCAAATGCTGATCACACCGCCTGGGCCAGGGCTTCTTTTTCCTCTGCAAAATCGGCGAACTTCAGGGCAATTTGCCGGAAGGTCCCCTCAATCTTCATAAAGGCATCTATCATGTCCGGGTCGAAGTGTGTGCCTTGGCCCTCCTGCATAATGGTGATTGCCTTGGCATGGGGGATGGGAGGTTTGTACACACGGCGGCTGATCAGGGCGTCATACACATCGGCCACGGCCATGAGCCTGCCGGATATGGGTATCTCTTCGCCGGACAAACCCAGGGGATAGCCCGATCCGTCCCATTTTTCGTGGTGGGTATACACTATCTCGCGCGCAAAACGCAAAAATCCGCTGACCTGGCGGTCTTCCATGGCCTCTTCGGCCCTGATTATGGTGTCTCTGCCG
>JASFOZ010000039.1:0-15709 GCA_050116255.1 Desulfarculaceae bacterium | reverse complement strand
GGCCGCCGGGGCCGACGTGGTCAATATGTCCTTTGGCGGCACTCCCAGCAGTGGCTTGGAGGCCGCCTGCAGGCGGGCTTACGAGGCCGGGGTCTTGCTGGTGGCTGCAGCCGGCAACAGCGGCCGCGACTTCCTGGAGTTTCCCGCTGCTTATGACACGGTATTGGCCGTGGGCGCCACCCGCTATGACTTCAGTCTGGCCTATTATTCCAACCACAGCCGCAATATGGTTGTCGCCCCCGGCGGCGACATAAACGTGGACCAGAACAACGACGGCTATTCCGACGGGGTGCTGCAACAGACCGAAGACGGCAACTACTGGTTTTGGCAGGGGACCTCCATGGCCACCCCCCATGTCAGCGGCCTGGCCGCCCTGATCCTTTCCGAGGCCTATGACCTGGGCCTGGACATCCCGGCCAAGGGCTCACAACGGGTGGACTGGTTAATGGATATCATAACCTCCACCACTCTGGACCTGGGAGAACCGGGACAGGATTCTATTTATGGATATGGCCTCATCCGGGCGGAAAACGCCCTGGCCAGCCTGAACGGGGAATACTCCATCAATCAGTAGGCTCAGGCCCCGGCGGCGTCAGGCTGGGATTGGCAGACTCGGCCTCAGGCCCAGGACCGGGACTCTGCCGGTTGTCTGCCTTGACGGGCCTCTCTCCCAGGCGGCGGTCGAAAGCAGCGGCCAAGGGATAGAGCACCGGCGTTATAATCAAAGAAAACAAGGCGGAAAGCAAAAGCCCCGAGGCCAAGGTCAGGGCCAGGGGCGTCCAGGCGCTGGAGCCTTCGCCCCGGTCCAATAGTAGAGGCATGCTGGCGGCGGCGGTGGTGAATGTGGTCATCAGCACCGGCCTTAGCCGCCTCATGGCCCCCTGGCGGGCCGCCTCCCGGGGTGGTTCGCCACTGCGCACCAGGCGGCCCATGGCATCTATCATCACCAGGCCTGTGTTAACCAGCATGCCCGCCAGGATGATGGCCCCCAGATAAACCGGCATGCTCACAGCCAAATCAAAGGCGCGCAGCCCCAATACCGCCCCTGCCGCGGCAAAGGGAGCGGCGGCCATGACCACCAGCGGCCCGGCCAGGCTCTCGCTGGCCGCCACCATGATGAGATAGACCAATATCAAGGCCAGGACGGCGCCTGTGAGCATCTCTTGGCGGGTGCTTATGGTCCGGGCCACTTCCTCGTCCAAGGCCCAGGTATACTCAGGCTCGAAAACAAACCCTTCCAAGGCCTTACTCACCTTGGCCGCCCCCCCCAAGAGGTCGTTGCTGTCCAACACCAGGGTCACCCGCACCACTCGCCTAAAATCCTGGCGAAACAACTCGCTGGGGACCCGGTGTAGCCGGGGTATTATCAATTCGGTCAAGGGAATCTGCCTGCCCTCTGCCCCCTGCAAAAAAACCCTCCGCAAAGCGGCGAGGCTCTGGCCGCCCAGGGGACGGGCCCGCACCCTGACCTCGACCTCCTGTTCGCCGCGCACCATCCGAAACGCCACCGGCCCGGTGAGGTGGGCCCGCACCTCCCGGGCCACCTGGGCGGCGTCCAGGCCGTAAAGGCCCAGCAAGCGGTGGCGAAGCTTGAGTTCCATCTCCGGAACCGGACTGCCCACCTTTACAATCATTTCACGCACCTCACTCACCTGCTGGAGCTGTTGGCGCAGCCGCTTCTGATACTCCATCAATTTGGGCATCTCCGGACCGAATAGATTCAGGGTCAGGGTGCTTTGCTTTCCCCCTGCTCCCAAGGGCAGGAGGTGATACTGGGCCCGGCCGTCAGTGGGCAGCATCAGGCGCACCTTGGACAGAACCAGGCCCTCATCCACACTGGAATCCTGGGATAGGGTGACAATCAAACGGCCCTGATTTCCCCATATCCGGGAGTGGACCCGTTCCACTGCGTCCAGCCCGCGGACCGGCTTCTCCACCCGCCTGGTTTGGGCATAGGTCTGCTCCAGGGGAGTGCCCGGCGGAGTGACCACGATAATGGTGAAGCCCTTGGTGCTCAGAACTCCCCCGGCCGGGAAGGAAAGACCCATACTCATCCAGGCCGCCAAGCCCAAAAAGGCCAGCCCGCCCAAAAAAACCAGACCCGGCCTCTTCAGGCTGAATCCTAAAATCGGCCTATAGATCCGGCCCGGACGTAAGGTGCGGGGCGCAGACGATCCCCTGGGACCTGCATATAAAAGCAGAAGAGGCACCAGCACCAAGGCCGCGGCCAGCGAGGCCAAAAGGCTCAGGCTCATGCCCCAGAAAAAACCGCCCAATTGCAGGCGCACCCGGTCAGAAACCAAAAGCAGGGGCAGAAAAGCCGCCACCGTGGTCAAGGTGGAAAAGGCGATGGGGGTGGCCACCTCGCTCACTCCGGCCAAGACCCCTTCGGCCCGGGGACGGCCCTCTTGCCAATGGTGATGCACCGCCTCGATCACCACCACGGCGTTATCCACCAGGATGCCCATGGCCAAGGCCAGCCCGCTCAGGGCCAATATGTCGAGTTGCAGATTAAGCAGCCGCAGAAGGAGCACGGCCACCAACAGCGAGAAGGGACAAGCGGCCAGGACCACCAAGGTGGAGCCGATATTGCGCAGAAAAACAAAAAGCACCGCACCGGCGGCGGCGGCGGCAATCAGGCCCATCCAGGACAGGCGCCCCAAGGCCTTGCTCAGGCTTTGGGCCTGGGAATAGACCACCTCCGCCCGAGGCACGCTGGGATCGTTTGATTCGAAGGTCTTAAGCACCTGTTCCACCTGACCCCACAGGCGCCCCAGGTCGCTGCCCCAGGCCTGATACAGGGCCAAGGTCACCACCGGCTGGCCGTTTAAGCGGGTGATCTCTCTGGACTCCTTGAAAGCGTCCCATACCGTGGCCACCTCGCCTACTGTGATCAGGTTTCCCCGGGGATCTGCGCTCACGGGCAGGCGTTTCACCTGGGCGGCCCGGGACACCTTGCCCGCAGTGCGCAGGCTGAGGCGCAGAGCACCGGCAGGCAACACCCCGCCGGATAGGCTTTCATGCTGGCCGCTGACCGCGGCGGCCACGTCCTTCACCGTAAGCCCATAGGCTTTGAGACGCAGGGGGTCGCACTCCACCCTTATCTCCGGTTCCGGCGCGCCGCTGACCACAACATCCGCGATTCCCTTGAGCCTCAGCAGCTCAGGCTTAAGCTGTTGCTTGGCCCATTGCCCGGCTGCTCCCAGGGATGTGCCGCCGCTTATACCCAGCACCGCTACCGGACGCTGCGCCGGGTTGTACTGGCTGATCACCGGGGGCCTGGCGTCCCGGGGCAGGTTCTTCTTCAGCCGCCGCAGGCGGGCCCGCACCTGCTGGGCCGCTGCTGATACGTCGGTGGTGGTGTGCAGTTCCAAGGTAACCTCGGAGCGGCCGTTGCGGGACTGGGAATACACCCGGCGCAGACCTGACACCCCGCGCATCTCTTCCTCTATGGGCTTGGTGACCTGGATCTCCACCTCCCCAGGGCCGGTGTAGGGCAGCAAGGTGGTGATGGTCAGCACTGGAAAGGGCCTGGAGGCATAAAAGGCTATCTTGAGATCAGCGGCCGCCACCACCCCCAACGCCGCCAGGCAAAGGCATATGGCCAGGCCGCCCAAGGGCCTTTTGACGGCCAGGGCGCTGATCCAATTCATAACCGCCGCCCCGGACCCAGGCGGCCCCACAGGGAGTAAAGAACCGGCACCAGGAACAAGGTGCTCAACAGGGCGGTGAGGAGGCCTGAAACCACGGTCAAGGCCAGGGGGCGGCTTATGGCGCTGGCGCCGCCCAAACCCAGGCACAAAGGCAGGGCGCCCAGGACCGTGGTCAGGGTGCTCATCATCAGGGGCTTGAAACGCACCCAAGCCGCCTGGCTCAAGGCCTGACGCGCGGGCACATCCGCCTGCCTGAGCTGATTGCAGTATTCCACCAGCAGAATGGACCCGTTGACAGCCATACCCAAAAGAACCACTCCGCCCAGCAGCACCAGGGCGCTTATGGGTATGCCGGCCAAATGCAGGGCCAAGGCAGGACCGGCGATTAAAGGAGGCAGCCCCATGAGGATGACCAAAGGCCAGCGCAGGGATTCAAAGCGGACCACCAGAATGACGTATATCAACAAGAGGGCCAGGCCCAGGGCGGCGGCCAATCCGGTCAGGGATTCGGTCAAGGCCACCCGCTGGGCGCCGGGCTGGAGTTCGTACCCCGGAGGAAGCTCCACCTGGGCCGCCTCTTTAAGGGCCGCATCCTGGCCCGTTGAGAATGGTTGGCCCGTGACCTGACCCCGGACCAGGATGGCCTGTCTTCTTTGGTAGCGGAAGATCTCCTCAGGCCCCATCCCCGCCTGCACCCGGGCCAGTTGGCCCAGATACATCATGCCGCCCTTGGGAGTACCCAGGGGCAGCTTCTCCAGATCTGCCAAATTCCTGCGGTCACCGGGACGCAGCCGCACCCGGATATCGGTTTGGCGGTCGCCCTGAAGCAGCTTGCCCGCCTCTTCTCCCTGCACCGCCCGGCGTACGCTGCGGGCCACCTGGGAAACGCTGACTCCGCTCACGGCCGCCCCTTGCCGGTCCGGCACCACCATGAGCTGCTTGGTCAAGGAAACCCCGTCCGCCCGCAGTCCGGCCAATCCTTCCAGGCCGCGCAAACGGCTTAATATCTGCTCCCCCACCCGGCGCAGGGTGCCCAGCTCTTCGCCCTGAACCAGGAGCAACTGCGGCGGGGCGAAGCTTTCCCTACCCGGCGCCGCCAGGTCGCCGCCCGGGGCCACTTCAATGGCAGCATCCTTCACCTGCGCCAGTTCTTGCCGCAGCCGCTCCATCAGCCCCTTGCCGCCAGTGGCCGTTTGCACCTCAGGCTTCAGTTGCAGGGCGATCAAGGCCTGGTGGGGACGGCCCACCTCGGTGCCGGGTAATAAGGCCCCTTGGGGATCGACCCCGGCCCGGGTAACCATAGTCATGACCTCAGGGGTATTGGCCAGGATGGCCTCGGCCTGGCTCACCGCCTGCCCCAGCCGCTCCAGGCTGCTGCCTGGAGTCAGGCTCACCTGCACCAGGATGCGGCCGCCGCTGAGGTCCGGCAGCAGCGAGGCCCCCAAAGACCCCAGCCCCAAGGCCGAAAAACCCACCACCACCACACTCACCAGGACCGGAATCAAGCGCCAGCGCAAGGCCCATTTCAGCAAGGGAGCATAAACCCTGGGTTTTTGCCTGGGTAGGGCAGACGCTTCAGCCTGGGGCATGCGGTTGCGGTACAACCAAGTCAGCAGGGTGGGCAAAAGGAATAGCGCTGTGATCATTGACAGCAGCAAAGAGGCGGCCAGAGTAAAGGCGAAGTCCTTGAAAAGGCGCTGGGCCAGGCCGGTCATGAACAAGATGGGCACCAGCACCACGGTGGTGGTCAGGGCGCCGCAAACTAATCCTCCCCGCACCTCGGCCAAGGCGGCCTGGGCTGCGGCCAGGGAGTCGGATTCGGTCAGGCGGTGGCGGCGGAAGGCCTCCAGCACCACGATGGAGCCGTCCACCAGCATACCCACGCCCAAGGCCAGGCCGCCGATGGACATCAGGTTCAGGCTCACGCCGGCCACATGCATCAAGCCAAAGGTGGCCACCAGCGCCACCGGCGCCGACAACACCACCAACAAGGCGCTGGCAATGCTCCTTAGAAAAACGATCAAGACCAAAAAAGCCAAGCCGCCGCCCCATAAGACCATGTTACCCAGTTGGCCCAGGGACTCCTCGATAAAGGGCGCCTGATCCTCCACCACCGAGAGTCCCCACCCCGGAGGCAGAGACCCCTTGAGCTGCTCGGCCTGTTCGCGGACGGTACGGCTCACCTGAACCGCGTTGGCCAGGGGCCCTTTGATCACGGCTATCAAGACGGCCGGTTTTCCGTCCACCCGGGAAAAACCGGTTTTGTCCTTGTGGGTCAGAATCACATCAGCCACTTCACCCAGAGTCAGCAAGGCTTGGCCCTGTCCGCCACTGAGAGGCACCTGGGTTATCTCCTGGGGCCGGTGGAAACGGCCCACGGTCCTCACCGCCACCTCCAGGCCCCGAAGGCGCAGTTCCCCTGCCGGTGAATCAAGGTTGGCCTTTTTAACCTTGTCCACCACCGTGGCCAAATCAAGATTATGGGCCACCAGGCGGCCACGGTCAGCTAGTACCTGCACCTCGCGCACCAAGCCCCCGGTCAGGCGCAACGCCGCCACCCCGGGCTGAGTCTCCAGTTTGGTCTTGATATGGTCCTCGGCTAAGGAGCGCAGGGCCAAAAGATCCCCACCCCCGGCCAGGGCCAAGGTGATCACCGGGGCCTCGGAGGGGTCAAAGTGAAGGACCAACGGCGTTTCAGCCTCCCTGGGCAGTTGATCGGCCACCGAGTCCAGCTTTTCCCGCACCTGGGCCGCTGCCTCAGTGAGGGGCGATCCCCAGTCAAAGATAAGTTTAATACTGGAGCTGCCTTCCGAGGACACAGACTCCACCCGGCGCACCCCTGGCACCGTACCCAGCACCGCTTCCAGGCGGCGGGTGATAAGGGCGTCTACGTCCTGGGGAGTGGCGTTTTCAAAGTTGGTTATTACCGTAAGCCGGGGAAAGGGCAGCCTGGGCAAGAGCTCCACCGGCAGGCGCGGCCAGCAAAAAAGCCCGCCCAGGACCAAGGCTGTGAAAAGGGCTAAAAGGCCCCAAGGCCGGTTTAAATAGCCCGGCTGATTCAAGGCCGCTTTCCTCCGGCCGGCTGGGAAGCGGGAGCGCCGGGCGCCGGCGCCTTGAGCGCCACCAATTCCCCCGGTTTCAACCCGGACACAACCTCGACTCCCTGCCCCACCTTTTTGCCCAGAGTGATTTTGCGCTTGGTCAAACGGCCGCTTCCGGCAATCTCCACCACGGCCTTGTCATCTGCCTGCGCCAGGATTGCCTGTTGAGGTATCCAAAGGGAATCACCGGCCTTTACCGGCAATAGCGTAGCCCTGACGAACATGCCCGGCCTCAGTGCCAGTTTGGGGTTGTCCAGGGATACCTTGACCACAAAGGTGCGCTCTTTCTCATCCACCACCGGGCTCTTGCTATAAACCCGGCCCATGAACTCCCGGCCCGGCAAGGCATCGGCCATTATGACCACCGGCATATCCTTTAGCACTCTTTGATAGAGCTTTTCACCGAAACGCACCTCGGCCAGCACCTTGGTGCAGCTCATAATCTCCAGCATCTCCACGCTGGGGCCCACCACTTCCCCGGTCTCAGAGTCGCGTTTGGTCACAATCCCATCCACCGGCGACCTCAGCTCCTTGGTCTTCAGTTTGGTCCGCAGGCCGGTCAGCCGGGCCTGGGCCAGTTTCAAGGCGGAGCGGGCCTGTTCCAATTGATGGGTGGTCTCTTTGAGTTCGTTCAAGGCGATAGCCCTGCCTTGGAAGAGCTTTTCCTGGGAAGATTGTTTTTCGGTCAAATGGTCCACCTTGAGCCGGGCCGCCTCCACTTCCGCTTCTTGCGCCTTGATATCGGCCCGTAACACCCGGTCGTCCAAACGGGCCAGCACCTGCCCCTTGCGGACCGAGTCGCCTTCTTCGACCTTCAACTCAGTCAATACCCCGGTTTCGGCAAAACCCAACTTCAGGCTTTTTAAACAGCGCACCGACCCCAGGCCGACCATCTCGGCAGCTTTGGGTCCCGAACCAACCCTAAAAACCCGCACCGCAAATTTACCCGGAGGCTGAGCGTACACAGCCAGGGGCGCCCACAGGAGAAAAAAAGCACTCCCTACCAAGCATAGCCCTCGCTTCATTTTACCTCCTTGCACTTGAGATCCATGCCGCTGAGCAAACACAACAGGGCCCTGATACGCGCGTCCTCCCAGCGGCTTTGCACCAGCTTCACCTGGGCTTCGGCCAAATCCAGCTCAGTCTCCAGCACTTCCGCGGGAGTGACGCTTCCGGCCAACAAACGGGTGCGGGCCGTGCTCAAGCGCTCCATTTGCAGAGCCTTTTCCTTCTCAGCCAGCAGGCTCAAAGCCTTTTCCTTCTTATGCTCCTGCAAAAGGCTTAAAAGGCGGGTCTTAAGCTCCTTGCGGTTGTCCAAAAGGTTGAGATGGGCCTGGCGGCGCTTCAAGCGGGCCTCGGCCACGGCCGGCGCAACCGAACTGCCATCCAAAAAAGACAGCTTCACTCCCTTGCGGCGCAGATTACGTTCTTCATAATAGAAAGCCGTGGGATTTTCGAATTGGTGCTCATAATCGTAAAAAGCGCGCAGAGAATTATCGCCCAGGCTCATCTCCCACACCATCATGACCCCGTAAAACTTTTCTTCACCCGGAAAATAGTCTCCTTCCAATCCAAAGCGCCCCACCAGGTTCAGCCGCGAGCCCTGCTGGGAGGCGGCGGCTTCCATGCCCAATTGATGGTATTTTTCGTCGGCCTGGGCAAAGCTCAAAATGGGGTTTTTGTCCATGGCCCTCTCCAAGAGGCCCTCGGATTGTTCCGGAGGTTCATACACCGGCTCCTCGGACATGACCTTCAGGGCCTGCTCCGGAGAAAGGCCTATAAGCTCTTTCAGGCGCAATAAGGCGGTGTCCGCCTCGCTGCGGCTTTTGGCCAGATCAAAGGCCACCTGGAATACCCTGGCCTCAGCGGCCAACTGGTCCCCTTTGGTTTGCTGGCCCAGCTCCACCCCTTTTTTGGCCAGGGCCGCCAACTGCTTGGCCTTGGCCTCCAATCCCCGCTGGACCTCCCATACCTCCTGGGCGGCCAAGGCCTTATAATAAACCGGCGCCACCTCCAAGGCAGCCTCTTGCGCTGCCTTGTTCCGTTCCACCCGGGCGCGGACAATGCCTTGTTCAGCCTGCTGGCGGTTATAGCTGAGAAGCGGTTGATAAATGGGCTGCGTCAGTTTGACTTCGCTGCTGAAGACATTGTCCTCTTCCAAGGGCCGACCGAAGAAATCCACTTTGGGTTGTTCGTTCAACTCCACTTCCATGCGGGGAAAGTAGCGGCGGCGGGCGGCGGCCAGTTTTTCTCCCTCCCAGTCTTGCCGGTCCTGAGTGATGCCTACCTGGCTGCTGTTTTGCTGGGCCAGATCAATACAGCGCTTTAAGTTCATCACCTCGGCCCGGGCATCGGCGCCGATAGGCAGAACCAGCCAAGCCACCAACCATAAAAACAAAAAACGCGTAACCATGCCAGCGGGCATCTGAGTCTCTCCTGGCCAAATAAAAAGGATTTCCTTTCATTTCCCAGCCTGACTTCAGGCAAAACCACCCTACGAACATACCCCAAGCCGATGCCTCAGTATAGGGCTTTGTAGCCTGGGGCAATAGATTTCACCAGCCATATCAATGGCAAATCGTCTGCTGCGCCCCATAGGCGGCATCGGGCCTTGAGTAAAGAGCGCATAGGTATAGCCCTTTCTCCCTTGATGCCAAACGGTTCCCACCTGCTTCCGGGCGGGTTTTAAGACTTGCGGTATAATAGCCATACCTATGGGCCCGGCCTTACCTGAAGACTATGAAAGAGGAGTCTGCTTGACCAGTTCCGGTTCTCAAACCCTGCGCAATTGCCTGCAATTGCTTGCCGACCTGGGGGAAACCCGGGCTCAGGGCAGGCCCCTTGGCCCCCAACAGATGACTGCGGCCGCCACCTTGATCTGGCCCCTGGCCGGCCCATGCCAGGAAGCCATAAAGGCCCTTTGCAGCCCCTATTTGGCCCTCACCATGCTTTGGCGCACCCTGGGGCAGGGTTTCAGGGGAAACCCCCACCACCCCCGGCCCTTAGAGACCAAAGGGCAGCGGCTGAGCGCAGACCTTTTGGCCTTCTTGCGCCTGCATCTGCGTATTATCTCTGATCTGCCCGGCCTGGTGGAATGGCCGCCAAGCGGAGTCCCTGCTGAAACCATCGCTGGAGACGGCGGTTGGTGCGACCTTTGTGGAGAATGTTGCTGCCACAGCGGCACCGTCTCCGCCGCACCGGCGGGTGTGGCTTATCCTGCCTATTTTCATCACGCCCTGGCTGGGGAGATTCTTTTCCCGCAGCCTTTCTGCCCTTTTCTCTTTCAAGCCTTGGGCCAGCCGCTTTTTTTCTGCGGGCTCCACCCGATCAAGCCCTTGGCCTGCCGTTGCTTTGACCAACAGGATTGCCAGCGGGGGCGCCAGGGGCGTGGTTATCTGCCCAATCCCTCACTCCAGCAATCCATGCCCGGGCAGGCCTAATAATCCTCAGGTTTCCATCATTGCTTAAACCAGCAATAAACTTATATAATACGACCCTATGAGGATGACCAAGTCAGAGCCCAACCTGCCGGGCTTAGTGTGGCTGGAAATATGTATATGGGGCCTGGCGCTATGCATGGTCGGCTGCTCTGCCCCTGAGGTTCAAAACGTCTCCCAGCCAAGAGACCGCTATTGTCTTTGGGTTTTGTGGGCCAAGGACGCGGCACCCATCGCCAAGGCCCACCAGCGCCTGCAAAAGGGCGAAAACTTTGCGGTTGTCTCCCGCGAACTCACACAGCAGGGCGAGGTGCGATCCAACCTGAATTGCATCCCCTCCGGGGAGGTTGATCCTGTACTCAGGAAAGCCGTGACCGGCCTGAAAGAAGGCCAGCACAGCGCACCCTTTGACCTGCAAAAGGGCAAGGCCATCGTTCTGCTGACCACAGACAAGCATCGCCGCCGGGCAGCAACTTTGTTTGAAAAGGGGGATTTTGCCCGGGCTGAAAAGGAGCTTGATATTGAAGTCAAGCTTCACCCCACCCACGCCGCCAGTTGGCACTTGCTAGCCATGTGCCGTACCGCCCGTGGCGACCATCAAGGCGCCTTAAAGGCCATCGACAATGCCGTAGCCTGGTCTCCCCGGGTGACCGCCGCCCTGTTACACGACAAGGCCACCATCTTGTTTACCTTGGGCCGAAGCAGCGACGCCTTGGCCTTGTTCCAGAGGGCCTTCACTCTGGCCCCTAACAACCCCAGGATATTAAGCAGCTTGGCCTGGGCCTTGGCCCAAGAAGGGCGGGATCTGGATAAAGCCCTGAAGTTGGCCCGCCGGGCGGTGGAGCTGGCCCCCAACCAGAAGCGGTTTCAGGACAATCTATCCCAGATCCAGCGCCTAAAGGCTGGCAAGGGCTCACCTCCGGCACCGAAGCGGATAGCAGCAAAGCCGGTAACGCCCCCTAAACCCCAAAAAACAGCTATACCCAAAAAAATAGCTATACCTAAGACCCGCACCGTGCCCAAGCCCAAGCCTAAGGTCAGCCTAAAGCCTCCAAAGCCAAAGCCGACGCCGCCACCACCTCCCGCCCCTAAGAAGACGGCTTCAATCGCCCGGCCCTCAAAGGCCAAGCCACAGGTAAAAACAGCCTCAGTAACACAGAGCCGCGCCGGCCAGGCGGTGTTTTTACAGGTGTCTTCTTACCAGGCCCGGGCCACCGCCCAGCGGGAGGTAAAAGCCTGGCAGCGGCTGGGCCTCAAGGCCTGGGTGGAGGCCAGTCAAAACAGCAAAAATGAAACCTGGTACCGGGTTTTGCTCGGCCCTTACCCCGATAAAAGCACAGCCAGGCAAAAAGCCCAGCAGTTTAAGCAGGGAAACAAGATTCGCTCCTACCGCCTGGTCCTAAGGCCCAAAGGCTGGGCGCCGCCGTCCGAACCATGAGGAATCCTCCCCCCGGCACCTGAAATGAGCCTGGAGTCATCCATGGACCCTTATCCTTTATTATTTACCCCCTTGGCTCTAAGGGGGATGAAGATAAAAAACCGTATAGTGATGCCGGCCATGCACCTGGGCTATACCCCGGACGGCCAGGCGAACGACCAATTGATAGATTTTTACGCCAGGCGCGCCCAAGGCGGTGCAGGCCTGATCATAGTGGGCGGCTGCACCATAGGCCCCTTGGCCGGCGCTCCCCATATGATATCCCTGAAGCAGGAATCTGACATCCCAGGCCTAAGCCGCCTGGCCTCAGCGGTCCACGAGAACGGGGGGCTCATAGGCGCCCAGATTTTTCATGCCGGCGCCTATGTCCATGCCGCCTTGATCGGCGCCGAACCGGTCAGCGCCTCTGAGCATGTCTCCGCCTTCACCAGGCAAAAGGCCAGGGCCTTAACCCTGGAGGAAATCCCGCAAATCCAGGCTGAATTCGCCGCCGCCGCCCTGCGGGCAGGGAAGGCGGGGTTCGACATGGTGGAGATTCTGGGCTCGGCCGGCTACCTGATCTGTCAGTTTCTCTCACCCAAGATCAATCAACGCCAGGATGTCTATGGGGGTTCCCTGCAAAACCGCATGCGTTTCGGCCTGGAGATCATAAGCCGGGTCCGGGAGGCGGTGGGGCCGGATTTTTGTGTGGGCATACGCATCGCCGGAAATGACTTTGTGCCCGGCTCCCATACCAGCCGGGAAGCAGCGCTCTTTGCCGCGGCCTGCGCCCAGGCGGGGGTGGATGTAATAAACGTCACCGGCGGCTGGCATGAAACCAAGGTGCCCCAGCTCACCGAACACCTGCCTTCCGGCGGCTTGGCCTATCTGGCCCGGGGGGTGAAACAGGCGGTCAAGGTGCCGGTCTGCGCCAGCAACCGCATTGCAGATCCCGGACAGGCCGAGGATTTGCTGGCCCGGGGCGACGCCGATTTGATCTGCCTGGGCCGAGCCCTTTTGGCTGACCCTGACTTTCCGGTCAAGGCCGAGCAGGGAGAGGCGGAACTGATCCGGCCTTGCATCGCCTGCAACCAAGGCTGCTTTGATGCCATCTTTCAGAGCAAAGCGGCCAGCTGCACGGTCAATCCCCAGGCAGGCCAAGAGACGGCCCAGCCCCAACCTGCCCCCTCACCTCAGAATATAGTGGTGATCGGCGGCGGACCGGCCGGTTGTCAGGCAGCCCTTACTGCTGCCGGACGGGGGCACCAGGTAACCCTGGTGGAGGCGGCGCCGGAGTTGGGCGGTCAGCCGACCTGGTATGCCCCAGCCCTGGCTAAAGGCAGCTTCGCCAAACTGGGGCCGTATTATACCGCCGCCCTGGCCAAGGCCGGGGTCAAGGTAGTCACCGGAATCAAGGCCGACGCCGGATATATTGCGGACCTTAAACCCGCGCGCGTAATATTAACCACCGGCGCCCGGCCCCTGATCCCCGCCATTCCCGGCGCAGACCTGCCCATCACGGTCAACGCCTGGGACCTCCTGCAGGGCAAGGTCAGGGCCCGTGGCCAGGTGGTGGTGATCGGCGGCGGGGCGGTGGGGCTGGAAACGGCCCTATTCCTGGCGCGCAAGGGGGCACTGACCCCGGAGCAGGTTTATTACCTGACCCTGTTCCAGGCCGAAGACCGTCAGATCCTGGAAAATTTGACGGTCCAAGGCAGCCACCAGGTCACGGTGGTGGAGATGCTTCCCAAGCTGGGACAAGGCATCGGCCCCAGCACCCGCTGGATCGTGTTCAGCCTGTTGAAACGCTTCGGGGTGAAGCTGCACACCAAAACCCAAGTTCTGGCTATTAAACCAGAAGGGGTGCAGGTTATGCTGGATAATCAGGAAAAACTGCTCAAGGCGGATACGGTGGTGTTGGCCATTGGCGCCCAGCCCGAGAACAGCCTGGGGAAAGAGCTGGAGGCCAGGGGCCTGGAGGTGACCACGGTAGGTGATGCCCTAAAGCCGGGCGGCCTGCAGCAGGCCGTGGCCCAGGGCTTCCAAGCCGGAGCGGAGGCGTGAATGGATATATTTATCACCGGAGGCAGCGGGTTTGTTGGCCAAACTCTGGTCCCCCGTCTGGCGCACGCCGGCCACAGCATTACCATTCTCACCCGGAACACGGATACTCACCCCGATCACCTTGCCAAGGGTGTGGGAGTTTGCCTGGGAGACCCCAGCCAGCCCGGCCCCTGGCAGAAAGAGGCCGCTCAGCACCAGGCCCTTATCAACCTGGCCGGCGCCAGCATCTTCGGGCGTTGGACCGAGGAATATAAAGAAAAGATCCGTAGCAGCCGCCTTGACACCACCCGTAACCTGGTCAAGGCCATAGAGGACTGTCAGGAGGTAGAGAAGCCGGTTCTAATCTCAGCCTCGGCGGTGGGTTACTATGGTTTTCACGGCGATGAGGAACTGGATGAAAGCGCCGGGCCGGGAGCGGATTTTTTGGCCCGCCTATGCCAAGACTGGGAGGCAGAGGCGCTAAAGGCCAGAGAATCAGGGGCGCGGGTGGTGTGCACCCGTTTCGGCATAATCCTGGGGCCCAAAGGCGGGGCCTTGGGACAGATGCTGCCCCAATTCAAGCTAGGTCTGGGGGGCCGCCTGGGCTCCGGGCGCCAGTGGCTCAGTTGGATCCACATAGAGGACCTGGCCGAGGCGATACTTTTCTGCCTGGAGTGGCGACAGAGCCCGGCTGCGGTCAATTTTACCGCGCCCCATCCAGTGACCAACCGGGAGTTGACCCGCTCTCTGGCCCGGGTCTTGAGGCGTCCCGCCTTTTTGCCCGCGCCTGCCTTGGCCGTCAGGCTGGTTCTGGGCGAATTCGGCAGCGTGCTCCTTAAGGGACAGCGTGTCCTGCCCCGCGCCCTGACCCAGGCCGGCTTTTCTTTTAGATTCCCAGCCCTTGACCAGGCTTTGGAAAATTTATTGACTCCAGATGGTTGAGGGCCGCCACCGGCGGTTCTCTTGACTAGAGGCCACCAGCCAGGTATGAGAGTTTAGTCGCCGCCAGGTGATGAGTATATTTTCACAACGACCTGCAACCACTGTCAGGAGCGGTAAGTGGGAAACCAAAGCCAAGCGCAAGTTTCGGTAAGCCCGGAGGGGGAGGAGTTCCCCCTTCCCACCCCGGAGGACTACAAAAAAGAGAATAAAAGACTGGCCCAATTGGCCGCTGAACACCGCGCCCAAGGCCGCCAGATCGTAGTGGTAATGGGCATCGGGTTTGTGGGGGCGGTCATGGCGGCGGTGGTGGCTGACAGCAACAACGAAAAGGGCGAGCCGGGCAAGTTCGTCATCGGCATGCAGCGCCCCAGTCCCCGCAGCTATTGGAAAATTCCCTATCTGAACCGGGGGCAGGCCCCGGTCAAGGCCGAAGACCCTGAGGTCGACCTCTGCATAAGCCGCTGCGTCCTGGAAAAAAAGACCCTGGTGGCCAGCTTTTCTTATGAGGCCCTGACCCTGGCCGACGTGGTGGTGGTGGATGTGCAGTGCGACTACTCCAAGGAGGCCCTGGCCGATGTCACCGAGGGTAGCGTGGAGATGGGCGCTCTTGAGGCCAGCCTGAAAATCATCGCCGAGAAGATCAAGCCCCATTGCCTGGTCTTGATCGAGACCACCGTCCCGCCGGGGACCACCGAGTATGTCGCCTATCCCATCATTAAGAAGGCCTTCCGCCAAAGGGGTATAGAGGAAGAACCTCTGCTGGCGCACAGCTTCGAGCGGGTCATGCCCGGCCGCGACTATGTGTCCAGCATCAGGGATTTTTGGAGGGTGTGCTCAGGGGTCAATCCCGCCAGCCGGGCGGCGGTGGAGCAGTTTCTTTCCCAGGTGCTCAACGTCAAGGACTATCCCCTGACCGTGCTGGACCGCCCCATTGAGAGCGAGACCACCAAGATCGTGGAAAACAGCTTTAGGGCCACCATGTTGGCCTTTATGGACGAGTGGTCCCGGTTCGCCGAACGTAACGGAGTGGATATCGTAAAAGTTATAAATGCCATAAAGAGGCGGCCCACCCACAGCAATTTAATGTTTCCCGGGCCTGGCATAGGTGGATACTGC
>JASFOZ010000038.1:0-15774 GCA_050116255.1 Desulfarculaceae bacterium | reverse complement strand
GAACGGACCTATGTGCTTTCCCTGCTGGAAAAGTATAAATGGAACGTCACCCGGGCGGCCTCAGAGGCGGACCTGAAAAGGACCACCTTCACCTCGCGCATGAAAAAGCTGGGCATCAACAAGAACTAGGGCCCGGGCCCTGGACACAGGCCCCTCTTTACTAAACTCACCCGGCCTAAAACCACCAGGCCCCAAGGCCCCCTGCCCTGACCCTGGTTTTGCCGCCTAAAAAAGTCCTAAAAAACTTAAAAGGGAAATTAAAAGGCATGTCCGTGCTAACATTGCCAAGCTTTCAGGAAGATTAATTCATCGCCTCATTAATAATTCAATGATTTTATCGCGGCTATCGTGCGGATACTCTTTGGCGAGTTGCTTTGCTTTCTCCAATAAACCAGCGGGAACAGTTGCGCCATGTTCCAATAGATATTCAACGACGGCGGCATGGCGATCATAAACGGCGCTTATTAGCGGAGTAAAGGTACGGCTATCCTGTACATCCAATTTCGCACCTTTTTCCACCAAAAGGCGTACTGCGTCTAAATAACCATTACCAGCCGCTTGATGCAAGGGACTCAGACCAGCTCCAATTCCAGAGGCTCCTGTATTATCTTGATAATTTATGTCCGCACCACCTGCGATAGCATCCTCCATGCCTTGTATATCGCCCCTGAACGCTGCGATCATAAGGAGAGCGTTGCTTTTACTCCCAGCCTTTCTACCGGTAGAGGAACCAGTATCTCCACAGCCACCAACGGCTGGGGCAAGCATAATGTGACAAAATATAGTTTTACATTTCCAGATATTACATTTATTTTTACGTATATAATCAGCAATCTTACTTCTTTTTAAATTTGTTAGAATTGCCATGATTTATACTCCTGAGAAATTGGTTGGAATAAATAAATTGGCTTGGCCATATAACAAATATATTTAGCGCAAATTATGCAGCAGCCGCCGCGTTTCCAAAACTTTATTCGGAATTAGTTGAACTATACTTATATGCCCCTAATAATATAAACGCGAGACCAAGGCCACAGCCACCTATTGCCGCAAAACCAACAACACCTTTAAGTATTCGAGGAAGCTCTTTTGCGATACCTGTCAACATCAAGATTAGACCAATCCCACCTATAAAAAAGCAAATAGCAGCGAATTTCATTGAGTTCTTCGCCTGTTCTCTGCGAATTTCCTTTAAGGATATCCCGCAAACCATGCACACACCATTTTCAAACCAACCACCACATTCATAGCATGGCTTACCCTTAATGATGAAAGGTAGATCGTCTAATCCTTTTTTGAGTTGCGACAAATCATTAGAGAGTGAATTTGTAGTATTCAATCGAATTATCATTTTTGTTCCAAGCCCAACTAATTTCATATTATTTGTTGAGGCTGATATTATTTCAAATTTGATTTTTTCTATATCTTCATAATCTAATTGTCTTATATCACTCCATGGAATAAATATATCATCAGCTTTTTTCGATTCTTTTAACTCAATTCCCTCATCCTTAAAAATGGCTTTATCATACCGGTATGTAGGGTTTTTATCTCGATCAATTATTTTAAGCGCAACTTGCGAAAAAATAATCGGATGACTCTCGAATTGGCTACTCTGTACGTTTGGTATTAATTTGTCTTTAGACTGCACAACATTCCTCCCCAAATAATGCGTTAGTCGCCGCCTTCCAAATCCTATTAGCCCAGATTATGCGGCAGTGGCCGCATCCCGATTCTCTATGCCTTTAGCAGATTCATTGTTCATAGAACCGTAGAACATTAGACTGCAAGGCGGTCATTTTGCCTTGCCTGTTGACTATCGATCTTAAATGGGGAAAAATCAGAGCCCCCCCTTTTGAGAGAATAGTATTCCATTCCAAACAGCCCTGTCAATCTCTGGGATCTCCGTCTGCGACCGTTCCCTGCATTGCCGGGTAATGATGGGCAGGCAAACCACCGCCCCCTGTACCCATAGGCCCGGTCCTGGCAGATAAATTCATTAAATCAGAGTGTTAGGCGTCACCGTGACTCTGATTAGGTCGGCTCGCCCCATAATCCGGGTTGGTTTTGGTTCAGGCATTCCCCCCTGCTCCACCCCTGCCTGATTCTGGGTAACAAACTAATTTTTTTAGGAATAAAAACATGTTGACATCATCGCCGTTTTTTGTTTTACTATTTTATAAAATATATCTTATTAAATATACAGGAGCCTAAACAATATGGAGCCGGTTGAATCACGCCAATATAAGACCATGGCGGAAATAGCCTTTTTGACCATCAAGGACGCTGTGCTTGATGGAAGATATCCTCCTGGATTCAGGCTGATTCCGGCCAAGATGGAAGCCGAGCTGAAGCTGGGCAGGATCGCCATCAGAGAGGCCCTAAAGGAGCTGTCCGGCCTGGGCATGGTGGTCTCTGTGCCCAACAAGGGGTTTTCCGCCGCCTACCCTCCCCCAGTCGAAGAGATAAGACAGATATTCGAGATAAGGTTTCTCTTGGAAGGAAAAGCCGGTTTTTTGGCCACGGAAAATATCACTGATGAATGTATCCGGGAGCTGGAAGAGCTTCACCAAAGGATGCTGAATATTGAGGGCTCTAATGATGAATACTTCCGGCTCAACAAGGAGTTTCATCTCAAGATTTACGGCTTTTCCAAATGGGAATATCTTGTCCAGATTATTACTCAACTTATCGAAAAAGTAAAAATATTCAGAAACTATTACCCCGGAGAAACAGACGACTTCCCCGGATTCAATGACGAGCATTCTCAAATATTAACAGCTTTAAAGGAAAGAAATGCTCAGCAGGTCAGTGATTTGATCGTCACTAATATCCGCAGCGGCTTTAAAACGCTTTTGAACAGAAAAATGATAAAACAAAAAAACAACACCGACGTCAAAAGAACCCAAGATGCCTGACCATGAAGCAAAGCCCAAAAATACGAACATCATCACGCCGCCTGAACTGATCGAAAAAAAACTGGCCGCGCAGTCGCGGTGGAAGACACTTTTTTGGATCCAGCGCAACCCCGGCGTGGTGATCGGCGGGCTCACCTTTATGGTTTTGGCCGTGGTGGCCGTCTTTGCCGGATCATTGACCACCATTGATCCCATGCAGCTCGACGCCGACCGCATCTTCATGGCGCCCGGCGCCGACTATTGGTTCGGAGGGGACGCCATGGGCAGAAGCATCTGGAGCCGGACCGTCTTCGGCAGCCGCATCTCGCTTATGGTGGGTTTTTCCGTGGTGATACTGGCCACATCCGGCGGCCTTTTCATAGGATTGATCTCCGGCTACTTCCGCCTGGCCGACGCCGTGATCATGCGGATCATGGACGGCCTTATGGCCATACCCGGCATTCTCTTAGCCATCGCCTTGATGACCCTCTCCGAACCGAGCGTGCGCAACGTGGTCATCGCCATCACCATCCCCAACCTGCCCCGGGTGGTGCGCCTGATCCGGGCCATGGTCCTTTCCATCCGGGAGCAGCCCTTTGTGGAGGCCGCCATCGCCGCCGGGACCGGCACCGGCCGCATTATCTTCCGCCATATTCTTCCCATCACCTTGGCCCCCTTGGCGGTGCAAGCCACCTATATCTTCGCCGCCGCCATTATCAACGAGGCCTATCTGAGCTTTCTGGGGGCCGGCACCCCGCCGGAGATCAGCAGTTGGGGAAACATCATGTCCGAAGGCCGCGCCTACTTTTCCCTGGCGCCCTGGCTCATCCTCATCCCCGGCACCTCCATCGCCATAACGGTTCTGGCCATGAATGTGCTGGGAGACGGCCTCAGGGACATGCTGGACCCGCGCGTGGCCCGTAAGCTGTGAGCCCTGCCCATGACCAGCAAGCCAACACAAGATCAGTATTCCCAAGACACATCTTCCCTAGACCAGTACGTCCTTAAGGTTAAGGACCTGCGCACCTGGTTCTTGACCCCTGAGGGGCTGGTGCGCGCGGTGGACGGAATGTCCTTTCAGTTGTCCCCGGGCCAGACCCTGGGAATCGTAGGCGAGTCCGGCTGCGGCAAGAGCGTGACCGCGCGCACCATCCTGCGTCTGCTGGCCATGCCCCCGGCCTATATCGTGGGCGGCGAAATATGGCTGGGCGATTGCAACCTTCTCGACCTCAGTGAAGAAGAGATGCGCAAGATCCGGGGAAACGAGATCTCCATGATCTTTCAAGAGCCCATGACCTCTTTAAATCCGGTGCTGAGCGTGGGCTACCAGCTCCGGGAGGCCATCCGGCTGCACCGCCCCGTGTCCATTGGCGAGGCCGGGGAAATCGCCGTGGACATGATGAAGATGGTGCAGATCCCGGACCCCAAACGCCGCCTGAAGCAATACCCCCACGAGATGTCAGGGGGCATGCGCCAGCGGGTGATGATCGCCATGGCCCTGTCCTGCCGCCCCAAGGTCCTTATCGCCGATGAACCCACCACCGCCCTGGATGTCACCATCCAGGCCCAGATAACCGATCTCATCGCGGATTTAAAGGAGCAGACCGGCACCGGCGTGATCCTGATCACCCATGATCTGGGCCTGATCGCAGAGACGGCTCAGCAGGTCATTGTGATGTATGCAGGCAGCGTGGTGGAGAGCGCGCCGGTAAAGGACCTTTTTAGTAACCCCCTGCATCCCTATACCCGGGGCCTTATGGAGTCCCTGCCCAAGCTGGGCTCCAGCGGGCTAAAGGAATGGCGGCGGGAGGCCCTGGCGGAGATTCCGGGCATGGTTCCCACGCTCATTGATCTGCCCCAGGGATGCAAGTTCGCGCCGCGCTGCTCCCTGGCCGAGGAGCAGTGTCACCGGTCGGCGCCGGAGTTCAAGACCGCCCGGCAAAACCACGGGGTCTCTTGTTGGAAGGCCTCTTTGTCCCCAGAGGGAGGGGTCTCATGAACACCCAGACCAAGCCCCTGCTCAGCATCAAAGGTCTGAAAAAGTACTTCCCCATCCGTAAAGGGCTGCTGGCCCGGCAGGTGGGGCAGATATACGCCGTGGACGGTGTGTCCTTCTCAGTGGGCCGGGGCGAGACCCTGGCCCTGGTGGGCGAGAGCGGCTGCGGAAAATCCACCATCGGACGCATGATCCTAAGGCTGATCAAGCCCACCGCCGGCGAAATCATGATCGAGGGCGTTAACCTGGTGGACCTGAGCCGCAGGCGGATGAAGCCCTTTAGGCGGCGGGTCCAGATCGTGTTTCAGGACCCCTATGCCTCCCTGACGCCCTATATGTCCGCCGGGCAGATCGTAAGCGAGCCCCTCCAGAACTACGCCATCGGCACCCGCGCCGAGCAGCGCCGGAAAGTGGAGGATATCTTCGAGCGCGTGGGGCTGCGGCGCACGGACATCAAAAAATTCCCCCACGAGTTCTCCGGTGGGCAGCGGCAACGAATCGGAATCGCCCGGGCCTTGGCCCTGAATCCGGATCTTATTATCTGCGATGAGCCGGTTTCAGCCCTGGATGTGTCGGTACGCGCCCAGGTGATCAACATTCTCACCAGGCTCCAGGACCAACTCCAGATCTCTTATCTGTTCATCTCCCACGACCTCTCCGTGGTGGAGCACATCAGTCATAGGGTGGCGGTGATGTACCTCGGTCAAATCGTGGAGATCGCCCCCACCAGGGATATCTTCCAAAATCCGGTCCATCCCTATACACAGGCGCTTTTGTCAGCGGTCCCTGTCCCCGATCCCATGCGCAGCCGTAAGGAGCGTATCCGCCTTGAAGGCGATGTACCCAATCCTTCCGACCCCCCGAGCGGATGCCGTTTCCGGACGCGCTGTCCGCTTACACGTCCCTCGTGTTCATTGATTCAACAAAACCTTAAGGAATCCACAAGCGGGCACTGGGCAGCCTGCAGTGTGCATCTTCCGTAACCAACAACATAAGGAGGGGAGTGATGTTAAATCGCTTGAAAAGATGTCTGGTGCTGACCGCAGCCTTGGTCTTGCTGGCCTTTCCCGGAGCGGGCGGCGCCGGAACCGTGCTGCGCGTGGTAATGCCTAATGACCTGAATATTATAGACCCCATTTTTACCACCTCGCACCTTACCCGCAACCATGGCTACATGGTCTATGACACCTTGTTCGCCATGGACTCCAAGGGCAAGCCCCAGCCCCAGATGGTGGAGAAATATACCGTGTCCTCGGGCGCCCTGGTCTACACCTTCACCCTGCGCAGCGGCCTGGCCTGGCATGACGGCAAGCCGGTTACCGCAGCGGACTGCGTCGCCTCCTTAAAACGCTGGGGCCAAAAAGACCGGCTGGGCAAGATGCTGTTCAAGGTGGTCAAGTCCCTGGAGGTCAAGGACGCCAAGACCTTTCAAATGGTGCTAACCAAAAAATCAGGGTTTGTCATCGACGCCCTGGGCGAGGCGAGCGGCAACGTTCCCTTTATGATGCCTGAGCGCCTGGCCCGGACCCCGGTCTCCAAGCAGATCAAGGACCCCATCGGCTCGGGCCCTTTCATCATGAAGACGGACGAATGGTCGCCCGGCAATAAGGCGGTCTATATCAAAAACCCCAATTACAAGCCCCGCTCCGAGCCCCCCGACGCCCTGGCGGGTGGAAAGGTGGTCAAGGTCGACCGCGTGGAATGGCTTTATATCCCTGACGACGGCACCGCCCAGGCGGCGCTGATGGCGGGGGAGATAGACTTCCTCCTGCAACCCCGTTTTGAGATGATCCCCACTCTGTCCAAGCTTAGCAATATTGTGGTAGACACCTTGATCTCTTCGGGAAACCAAAACATACTCAGGCCCAACTTTCTGCACCCGCCCTTTAACCATCCCAAGGCCCGGGAAGCCCTTTTGTACCTGATCAATCAGAAACAATATATGAAGCTGGTCATCGGCAATCCCAAGTTCTACCGGACCAGTTACGCCCTTTTCATGAGCGGCACCCCTTATGCCAGCGAGGTGGGGACCGAGGCCCTTAAGGCCTTTGATCCGGAAAAGGCCAAGCAGCTTTTCAAGGAGGCGGGATACGACGGCCGACCCATCGTGCTTTTGCAGCAAAAGACCACCAACCATTTCAAGGCGGCCACGGTGACCGCGCAGAATCTAAGAAGGATCGGCATCAAGGTGAAGGTCAAGCCGGTCACCGGCGCCATGTTTTTCCAGGAACGCGCCGTGAAAAAACCGCCCGAACAAGGCGGCTGGAACCTGTTTCACACCCATTTCAACATGACCACCATCGCCAATCCCCTTACCAACTCGCCCCTGGCTTCATCCTGCAACAAAAAGGGATGGCCGGGATGGCCCTGTGATCCCAAGATCGAGGAGCTGAAGGCCAAATTCGCTGAGGAACCGGATTTTGAAAAGCGCAAGGAGATCGCCGTTGAGATTCAAAAGGAGTGGAGCAAATACATCACCCACGCCTGGATCGGGGAGCATTTCATCCCCTCGGCCTGGCGCAAAAACCTGAGCGGGCTCATAAAGGCACCCATTCCGGTGTTCTGGAATGTGGTCAAGAAAAAATAAGGCGGCCCGGCTCTGTGGGGAAGGCCTTGCCCCAAAGGGGCCTTCCCCGCTTTTGCTTAACCGGAATGCGGGGAAAGACATGCCCTGTTGTTTGCATATACCAAGTGCCGTTTAGGAGACAGTAAAGGTGTTTGCTTATATCTTGCGCAGGATCGCAGCCGTTATCCCGGTTGCCTTGGTGGTGGCCACCTTCGTCTTCCTCTTGACCCATCTCGGGTCCAGCGATCCGGCGGCGGTGATTGCGGGTGACTTTGCCACTGCCGAAGACGTGGCCAAGATCCGGCACCACCTGGGCCTGGACCGGCCTCTTTACGAGCAGTTTTGGATCTGGATGATACACCTGCTGCGAGGTGATCTGGGCAACTCCATCTACTCCAACATGCCGGTCACCAAACTGATCTTCCAGAGATTGGAGCCGACCTTTCTCCTGGCCATAATGAGCTCAGCCATCGCCGTGATCGTGGCCATTCCTCTGGGCGTGATCGCGGCCTGGAAGGCGGGTACCTGGATCGACCGCCTGGTGATGATATTCTCGGTGCTGGCTTTTTCTTTTCCGGTCTTTTTTATCGGCTATTTGATGATATACGGCTTTTCCCTGAAAACCGGGCTTTTCCCCATCCAAGGCTACGCCAGCATCAAAAACGGTATCGGACCCTTCCTTTGGTATATCTTCCAGCCCTCTTTGGCCCTGGGGGCGGTATATGCGGCCCTGATCGCCCGGATCACACGGGCGAGCATGATCGAGGTCCTGCATGAGGACTATATTCAAACCGCCAAGGCCAAAGGGGTCCCGGTGATCAAGATGCTTCTGGTGCATGCCCTGAAAAACGCCTCGGTTCCCATCACCACGGTTATCGGCATAGGCGTGTCCCTGTTGATATCCGGCGTGGTTATCACGGAAAGCGTGTTCGTCATCCCCGGGGTGGGCCGTTTGACCGCGGACGCCATCATTCAACGGGATTACCCCATAATACAGGGAGTTGTGCTCCTTTTTTCATTCACCTATGTGGTTATTAATTTGATTGTGGACATCATATATTCTATCCTGGACCCGCGAATTCAATATTAGGAGCGTGATAGCCGCGATTCTCCCCAAAACCCATTGATCCGGTTCAGGACGCCGGCCATTGCCAAGGGAATGGCCCTCAAAGGAGCAGCAACGCTGAGGCGGTCTTGGAGAACTCTATGTCAAAAAAAATGGAGCTAAAGCAGCGCATCTGTGAGGAGATAGACAGGCGCAGACAGGATATAGAGGCCATCGGTGAGCGCATAATGCTCAACCCGGAGCTTGGGTTCAAGGAGTTCAAGACAGCCAAGCTGGTGGCTGACACCATGGAGTCTTGCGGGATCGCGCCTGAGACCGGGCTCGCCATAACCGGGGTCAAGGGCGCGGTATCGTCGCCAAAGCCGGGGCCCACCGTCGCCTTGCTGGGAGAGCTGGATTCCCTGCTGGTCTCTGATCATCCCCATGCCGATAAGGATACCGGCGCCGCCCATGCCTGCGGGCACAACGCCCAGATTGCGGGCCTGATGGGCGCCATGATGGGGCTCACCGCCGCCACGGCCATGGAGGAGCTGTCAGGCACTGTTCAGTTTATGGCGGTACCCGCGGAAGAATATGTGGAGGTGGAATACCGCCTGCAACTAATCAAGGAGGGTAAGCTGCATTTTCTGGGGGGCAAGCCGGAGCTTATCCACTTGGGCCATTTCGACCGAGTGGACATGGCGGTCTTGATCCATACCCACTGTGAGCCGGAGAAAAAGGCCATCGTCTCCGTTTCCAACAACGGCTGCATAGTAAAGATGATCCGCTATAAGGGAATCGCCGCCCATGCCGGGGGCGCGCCCCACAAGGGTATCAACGCCCTCAGCGCCGCTCATGTGGCCCTGGCCGGTATCAACGCCCAACGGGAGACCTTCAAAGACGAAAACACCATACGGGTGCATCCCATTATCACCAAAGGCGGAGACCTGGTTAACGTGGTGCCCGCGGACGTGCGCATCGAGACCTTTGTGCGGGGAAAAACCATAGAGGCCATTATGGACGCCAATCTCAAGGTGGACCGCGCCCTCAGGGCCGGGGCCATGGCCCTCGGCGCCCAGGTGGAGATACAGACCCTGCCCGGATACATGCCCCTGCAAAACGACGCCAAGCTCACAGAGCTTTTCCTGGAAAACTCCGCCATGCTGTTTGGGGCCGATGAATGCCAAGAGAGCGGACACCGCACCGGCTCCACGGACATGGGCGACATCAGCCAGATCATGCCCGCCCTGCACCCCCATTTAGGCGGAGCCTCTGGAATCGCGCATGGCAGCGATTATCTCATCTCAGACAAGGACACGGGATATATCGCCCCGGCCAAGCTACTGGCCCTGATGGCGGTGGACCTTCTCTATGACCAAGGGAAAATGGCCAAAGCGATATTAAAAGGCCATAAGCCCAACCTGAGCAAAGACGCCTACCTGGAGTTTCAAAACAAGCTTTTCCGGACCGAGCACTATGACGGGGGCTCTGCCTAACGCCCGGACTTATTAGAATATGCTGAACAGGGGGTGGGGTTCCTGCTTGATCTGGACCCCTCCCAAGCGGGCCCGATAGGCAAGGAGCGCATCCGTGGCCGCGCAGGCGGGATAGACCCAGGGGGCGCTGCTGATGGGGCCGTAGAGCTGAAAATCCGCGCCAAAGCACTGGGGCAGGGACAACACGTTCGCGCAGGCCGTCAAGTAGGGGATTTTTCCCTTTTCCTTCAGGCGCCATTGATGCAGGGAGTTGGACCCGGCGCAGCCCGCCGCAAAACCCCACTTATCCTTGACCTCGCTTATGGCCTGGGCCGCCCAGCCCACACTGGGGATGTCCAGCACGCCTACATCGATGATCAGGCTTTCCACACCGGCCCTGGCCGCGGCGGGCAAAAGCTCTTTTTCTAAAAGCTCCAGCCGGTTCGCCGGGCGCAGCGCCCTGGCGCTGAGGGCCAGGACCACCGCGTGTTTAACCCCGCACTGGGATATACAGGCCAGCTCCTCTTCGGTGTAGTCCTCGGCAATGGAATTATACACCAGCCGCTCCATCAGCTCGGAACCGGCGAAATGGCGGATGGTCTCCAGGCGCGTGTCCTGGCTGGGCGAATCCACCAGTATGGGGGAGTCGCTGTGCGCGGCCACGAACTCGATGTATTTGATCAAGGCCTGGGCGGTATCGCCGATCACGTCGATAATACGAGGGTTGCCGGTAAACCCGCAAAGCTCGGCCTCCTGCTCCAGCAGGGCCTTGGCCTTGTCCTTATCAAAATCGCCTTTCATGGGGTCCCGCACAATGCCGTGCCCCTGAAAGAAGATGCTGCCCACCATCACTGTGGGATATTCTCCGATATCACCGCCTAAAGACACGCCCCCTATCTTGACGATCTTTTGTTCAGCCTGAAACTTAAACTGCATAACTCACCCCTTTGGCGGCCGCAAACTCGGCAAAGGTCTCCCGCTCCGCTAGATCCAGCGCCACCTCATCAAAATTTTCGGCAATAGGATATTTGCCAAAGGTGCGGCAGGCGGCCACCGCGGCATGGATATGGGCCGGCGGGGTTGTGGCTGGAATCTGGTTCAAGTAGATGAACAGATTTTCCTCACGCCCCAGGACATCGATGTAAAACCTTATCCTCTCGATTATCAAGTCAATGGGGCCGTCCATGAGCAGCCCGGCGTCAAGACCGGCGGTGACCCTTACCTTGTGCCTCTGGGCGAACTCCTTTACCCGGTGGGGCCCCAGAACATGGAGGCTGGGATCGGAGATACGCAGGGTGATGGGGCAGGCCTTTAGCTTTTGCAGCATAAAGCGTTCCGGGTCATGGCTTTTTTCCTCGCCCCATTGCCCGCCGGTCACCACCCGCTCCCCCAGGGTGCCGCGCAGGCGCTCAATGTAGGGCAGCACGAAGTTGTCCACAATATCCAGGTCAACGTTGGGCGGGGAGGCCCAGGCGTCCATGCCGTCGGCAAGCATGTTTTCTATGCCGGTCTCTTGGCGCATGGCCTTGATATAGGGGCTTAGGACCTCGTCACAGATAAACTCCAAGAGCCTGTGGGCATAGGCGGGGTCGGTCTTGATGTCCCGGATGAAGTTCACGTAACCCCGGATATTCACCGCCAGGCTGAAGGGCGCGCAAAAAAAGCCGTGGGCCGGTCTCCCGGTCTTTTCCATATAAATCTTGTTGAGCTGGTGCACCCAGGGCATGCGGCCGGACTTAAAAGGGTCCGGCGGCTTAAGATCATCCAGGATGGAGGGCTCTTTGATAATGGGGCTGGTGAAGTCAACGTCAGGCATGCCCTTGGGGCTGTAGCTCATCTTTTGGCCCAGGGCCTCGGCCTCGATATTGTATATGTCCCACATGGTATTAGGGGCGTCGAACCCGTAATACTCACTGACCAAGAGCTGCACCTCGGCAAAGGTCCTGGCGTCGGTATAAAACTTCTGATAAGGAACCCCGGCCAGATATGCGGAATGGTCGTTACACTGCGCGGCTATGGGCACATTTTGAATCTTTTTCCTAGGCCCCATGACTTTTCTCCTGCAACATCTCCCTGGCCTTGGCCACGGCCTTTAAGGCGTCCTCGCAGTAGGCGTCCGCACCCACCTCGGCCGCGAACTTGGCGGTCACCGGTATCCCCCCCACCATCACCTTGAGCTTGGCGCGCAGGCCCTTGCTCTCCAGGGCCTGAATTACATCCCCAATGGCGAGCATGGTGGTGGACATATAGGCGCCCAGGCCCAAGATATCCGGCTCAAGCTCGGCCACCTTTTGAATAAAGGTGTCAGTGGGGACATTGACCCCCAGATCGATCACCTCGAACCTGGCGCCTTCCATCATGGAAACCACGATGTTCTTGCCCAGGTCGTGGATATCGCCCTCCACCGTCCCGATGACGAACTTGCCGTCCGTATCCGGCTGCTTCTTGCTCATCAGAGTCCGGAGCTTGGCCGTGGCCTCGTTAAAGGCCTCGCCGCTCATGACCACATCAGAGATAAAGTAGCGGCCGTCGTTCCAGAGGTCGCCCACATCCTGGATGGCGGGCAGGACCGCGGAATCGAAGATATCCAGGGCTGAGGACCCTTGGTTTATGGCCTGGTCGATCCCATGGTTCACCCCGCTGATATCGCCGGATATGATGGTCTGTTTAAGGTCATCGAGAGCGGACATATATACCTCCTAAATCAACTGCTTTTTTTATCCATAGCCCGGCAGGGAATCCCCGGTTCATGGGTTCAAGTCTGATTCCTCTGGCTGAACCGCCATCATGGGCTCAAGTTCCCCTTTAAGACCAACCACAGCCAGACCTTGTGAAGGCCTTGATTTAGGGCGCACCTCTCCCGTCTGGGCCGTTATGATATATATTTTATAAAATATATATTTTAAGGGAATCTCTTTGTCAACATCTTTTTCCCGAGCCCAGGCGAGGCTGTGCGCTCTCAGATATGGTGTCGGTATTGGTGGGAGTGATCTCGGCTGGTTGGTTTAGTTAGTCAGCACACAGGGTTACTGAGATCTGTACAATCGACCCCAGGCATGGGCCGCCTGGCCTGATTCCTGTGAACCGCTAAGTACCATCACTTATAGGGTGGGCATGGTGCTCATGCTCGAAAGCACCCATAACTATTGATCTTTTATGAAATAAGCCCCTCCCCTGCCCCTGGCGGCAAATGCGCGGGGATCCCCCTTGGGTGCGCAAAAATCACTTGACAAAAATTTATAATTGAGATTTTATAAAATATATATTCTAAATAACAAAAGCCTGGATTTTAAGATGAGCACACTAATGCCGCCTGAAAAAGCCTATCTGACCATGACCGAGTTGGCCCTCAGGACCTTGAGGGAGCGTATCTTGGAGGGCGTCTATGCCCCGGGCCAAAAGCTCATGCCCAACGAGCTGGAGGCGGAGCTGGGCCTGGGACGGGTGGCCATCAGGGAGGCCCTGCGCGAGCTGAGCGGCTCCGGACTGGTGGTCTCCCTGCCCAACCGGGGCGCCCATGTGGCCGACCCCCCCACCTGGAGCGAGCTGGAGGTCATGTTCGAGGCCAGATACCTGCTGGAAGGCCGGGCCGCCTTCAGGGCCTGCACCAGGATGACCCCTGAAGCCCTGACCAGGATCGAGACCCTCCATCAGATGGAGCAGGCCAGTTACGCCAAGTTCAAAAACTGGTTTCTGCTGAACCGCAAGTTCCACATGGAGATTTACAAGGCCTCAGGCTGGGACCACATCTGCCGGGCCATCGGCCAGCTCTATGATCAGATCCTTTCCTACCGGGCCCAGATTTTGAAAGAAATAGTCGAATTCGCCCCTTTCACCGAAGATCACGCCCACATCGTGCAGGCCCTGAAAAACAGGGAGGCCGAAGAGGTCAAACGGCTCGTGGTGGCCAATATCCACCGGGGCTATGAACAGGCCAAGGCAAGCCGCAAAACCATAACCGCCGACAAGGACCGGGATGAAGGGAGAAAAGAGTGAGTATGGACTATAAAGGACCGCTCACCGGCGTTCGCGTCGTGGATTTCACTCATGTCTTGGGAGGACCCTATGCCTCCATGCTTTTAGGCGATATGGGGGCGGAGATCATAAAGATCGAGCCTCCGGGCCGGGGTGATTCCACCAGACTCAGCGGACCTCCCTTTCAAGAGGGCGAGAGCGCCTACTTCATATGCGTCAACCGGAACAAGAAGAGCATCTGCCTTGACCTGAAGAAAAAAGAAGGCGTGGAGGTGGCCAAGCGCCTGGTAAAGGATTGCGACGTGGTCACCTCCAGCTTCCGGCCCGGGGTGATGCGCAGGCTGGGCCTGGGCTATGAGGATCTGAAAAAGATCAGGCCGGATGTCATCTACGGCGCCCTCAGCGCCTTTGGCCGTGAGGGCCCCCTCAAGGACAAGCCGGGCTTTGAGCTGATCATCCAAGGCCTCACCGGCCTGGTGAGCGTGACCTCTGAGCCCGGCCGCAGGCCCGGCAAAATCCAGATTCAGGTGGTGGACCTGTGCTCGGGCATGTTTTTGGCCCTGGCCATATTGGGCGCTCTCTACCACCGCAAGCTGACCGGTGAGGGCCAGCGGGTGGACACCTCGCTTTTGGAGTCCACCTCCGCCCTGCTGGCCAACCTGGCCGGCATATACTTCATGACCGGCAAGGTGCCCGTGGGCATGGGCACCAGAAACCCCCAGGTCATGCCCTCCCAGGCCCTCAAGACCAAGGACTCCTACATCCTGGTGGTCACCCAGCCCAATCACTGGGGGAAATTCTGCACCGCCCTGGGAAAGCCGGAATGGATCAGCGACGCCCCTTTTAGTGAGCCCGCCTACCGGGTGGAGCATTACGACCAAACCGAAAAGACCGTGGAGGAGATAACCACCACCAAGACCACCGCGGAATGGATGGAGATCTTCGACAAACACCAGGTTGCGGCCACCCCCATAAACACGGTGGAGGAGTTCTTTGCCGAACCCCAAACCAAGGCCGTGGGCCTGGTCGAGACCCTTACCCATCCCCAAACAGGACCGATCCAGATCCTAAAGCAGCCCTGGAACTTCTCAGCCGCATACGGCGGAGTCAAGAGCCCTCCGCCCCGGCTGGGTGAACACACCGAGCAGGTGCTCAAGGAGGCGGGCCTTAGCCCGGAAGAGATCAGCTCCTTAAAAGACCAAGGAGTGATTTTTGGTTCTTAACCTTCCGGTCATTTAAAACGGCCACTTTCAATCAACAAAGGAGGGGAACATGAAAAAACTCTTAGTGACGGCGGTCCTTGCCGCCGCCCTTGTGTGCCTGGGTGCGGGCCCGGGCCAAGCGGCCGGTCACCCCATCGTCAACCTGGACCTGATTTCAGCGCCCTTTGGTACGGGATCATATGTTCTCAGCTCAGCCCTGGAGGATATATCCAAGAAATCCCATCCCTGGCTGCGGGTGAACGCCTCTGAGAGCCCGGGGCTGGTCTTTAACACCAAAAAGCTGGACAAGGAACCGGAGCTTAAGAAAAAGATGTTCATGTCCTATGCCGTGGGAATCAACTGGTTGGCCACCACCGGCAAGAAGCCCTTTAAAAAAAGGTATCCTTCGGCCATGCTCCTGGCCACCTACAACATGATCTCGGTGTGGCTTGCCACGCTCGACCCCAAAATTAAAACGCCCGCCGACCTGGTGGGCAAGAAGGTGGCCCTGGGCCGGGCCCCCCAGATCGGCTGGACCATTGAGCCGGAGTGGGTCATGACCCACGGCTGGGGCTTAAAGGACAAGATCAAGATCCAAAAGGTGGGAACCAAACCCGC
>JASFOZ010000037.1:0-16062 GCA_050116255.1 Desulfarculaceae bacterium | reverse complement strand
TTTACTTTAACGCTAGGCAACGGCTGCAATTCAGGCTTGACTTGATACGTACACTGGTGATATATCACCAATATGTCACAGACCCTTAGAGAGACCGCTTACCAGGCGTTGAAGCACAAGATCGTCACCCTGGAATACGAGATGGGCAGACAGCTTGTGGAGCAGGAATTATGCGATGACCTGGGCATCGGGCGCACCCCGGTGAGAGAGGCCCTGCAGCAGCTTTCCCGGGAAAAGCTCATTGTAATCATCCCCAGAAAAGGCATGTTCGTAAGCGATATCAACGCCTGGGAGCTGCAAAGGCTGGTGGAGGCCCGCACCATGCTGGAGGTCTACTGCGCCCGGGCGGCCGCCCAACTGATCAGCAAACAGCAGGTAAAGGACCTGAAGAAGCTATTCGCCAAGGCGCCGGCCCTGGCTGCGGACAGAAAGATCATCGAGCTTTTGGATATTGACCGCCAGTTCCACGAGGGTATCGTGGCGGTCCTGGACAACCCCTTCATCGCCGAGATGGCCAGGCGTGTCTATGACCTTTTGGCCCGGACCTGGCACCTTTCCTTTCACCGGCGCAGCGTTAAGGAAATACTAAACACCGTACAAGAACACCTGGAGATAATCGAGGCCTTGGACAGCGGCGACCCCCGCAGGGCTGAGGAGGCCGTGCTCAACCATGTGGAGCAATACGGCAACAAGGTCCTGCAAAAGCCCTACCGGGCTCAGCGCATGAAGATAGCAATTGACGATTAACCTCTTCAATAACGCAACTAAGGAGGGACCCATGAAAAAGATATTTTGCCTGTCGCTGGCGGCGGCCCTGATTATAGCAGGGGCCACGGCATTTGCCGCCGACAAGCAGCTGCGGGTGGTGGGAAGCTGGAACAGCCTCACCATGTTCAAGAACTTCGAGAAACCCTTTTGGACGGAAGTGGTGCCCAAGGAGCTGGGCCTTAAGACCAGCATGACCTCCCTGGGCCAAGTCAAGCTCAAGGGCCCGGCGGTGCTGCGCCAGATGGGCATGGGCGTATTTGACGTAGTGCATACGGTGGCCGACTATGTGGTGGCCGACTCCCCCGCCTTGGCCGGCCTGGACCTGCCCGCCCTGGCGGTTGACTTGAAGCTGGCCCGCAAGGTGGTGGAGGCCTACCGGCCGGTAATGGCCAAGTACCTGGAGAAGGACTTCAAGGTCAAGCTGCTGAGCGTGGCCCCCTACCCGGCCCAGGTGCTTTTCAGCCGGGATAAGATCTCCGGCCTGGATGACCTCAAGGGCAAGAAAATCCGGGCCAGCGGCTGGACCACCTCTGAGTTCGTGACCGCCATCGGCGCCACCGGCGTGACCCTCTCCTTCAGCGAGGTGCCCCAGGCCTTGCAGCGCGGGGTGGTGGACTGCGCCATCACCGGCTCCCTCTCCGGATACATGGCCGGCTGGGGCGAGGTGTCCAACTTTGTGTATCCCCTGCCAATCGGCGGCTGGGACTACATAATCGGCACCATGAGCCTGGCCACCTGGAACAAGCTCAGCAAGGATCAACAGGCCAAGCTTAAAAAGCTGATCAAGCAAAAATTGGAAGATCCGGCCTGGAAGGTCACAGAGCGTGAGACCCAGGAGGGCCTGCAATGCCTGTGCAGCGGCAAGTGCCCCTATGGCAAGGCGGGCAAGCTGAAGCTCATCGCGGTCAAGGACACGGACAAGACAAAGGCCTATCAGGTGCTGGTGAAAAGCGTGCTGCCGGCCTGGGCCAAGAAGGTCCAGCCTGAGACGGTCAAGGAATGGAACGACACCATCGGTAAGTTGGTGGGCCTGAAGGCCAAGTAGAGCCTTGCTATGTTCCTCCCGGGGCCTGGGCCCTGGGAGGAATTCATAGACATTGGCCCCTTATCTCTTTGCTTGCAGACTTCGCCCTGGGCCGGTTACAAGCAGGGCTGCCTGAACTCAGCAAATCCGCCGGCCCCGGCCGTTGTTAAAGGCTCGAGCCATGAACAGACTTCTGCAAATAACCGACAAGGTTTCGACCTACGCGGCCTGGATCAGCGGCACCGTGCTTCTGCTGACCTCGTTCATGATCGCGGTGGAGGTGATCCTGCGCAAGGTCTTTATCATCTCCATGGGCGGGGCCGACGAAATCTCCTCCTACGCCCTGGCCATGAGCTGCAGTTGGGCCTTTGGTTACGCCCTTTTCCGTAAATCCCACATCAGGATCGACGTGCTCTATCTGCGCCTGCCCCAGGCGGCGCGCTTTTTCCTTGATATTGTGTCTTTATGCTTTTTCGGGCTTTATCTGCTCCTGCTCACTTACTTCGCCTATCTGGTTCTCTACACCTCATTGATCAGGCACTCCATGGCCAACACCCCCTTGGCCACCCCCCTTTGGATACCCCAGAGCCTATGGTTCATAGGCATAGTGGGCTTTTTGCTCACCATCTTTTTAATACTGGCCGGCACCATCTACAACCTAATCAGCGGCGACCTCCGGCGCGCCCAGGAGCTATCCGGCGCCGTGGCCCTGGAAGAGGAGATCGAGGAAGGAACCAGCCTCGCTGAGACCGGAAACCAGGCCCAGGGAGGCGCAAAATGATAGCCGCCGTCACCCTGGCCATTCTCTTGGCCCTGCTTTTACTGAGCATCCCCGTGGCCGCCACCCTGATCATCTTGGGCCTGTCCATCGGCGAGCTGTTCTCCGGATTCCCTCTGTACCGCGCCATTGGCGAGATAACCTGGACCGCCAGCACTGACTTTATCCTGCTGGCCATTCCCCTGTTCGTGCTTTTGGGGGAGATACTGCTCCGGGCCGGGATCGCCAACCGCACCTACAACGCCTTGGACAAATGGCTCTCCTGGCTGCCGGGAGGGCTCATGCACGCCAATATCGGAACCTCGGCCATGTTCGCCGCCACCTCCGGGTCCAGCGTGGCCACCGCCGCCACCATAACCACGGTGGCCCTGCCCCAGGCCCGGCGCTACGGCTACGCCGAGAGCCTGTTCGCCGGCTCCATCGCCGCCGGCGGCACCCTGGGCATCTTGATTCCGCCTTCCATCAACCTGATTGTTTACGGGTTTTTGACCAACACCTCCATACCCAGGCTGTTCATGGCCGGCATCGTGCCCGGCATACTGCTCTCGGTTTTATTCATGCTCTGCATACTCGCCGCCTGTCTGCTCAAACCCAGCCTCAGCGGCGGCACCCGGGGAGCCACCTGGGAAGAGCGTTTCAGCAGCCTTAAAGACCTGCTGCCGGTGCTGTTCATCTTTGTGGTGGTGATCGGCTCCATCTACGCGGGCCTGGCCACACCCACCGAATCGGCGGCCCTGGGCGTAATCGCTTCCCTGGTGCTGGCCGCGCGCTACAAGGCCCTTAGCCTCGACTTCTTCAAACAGGTCATGGAAGGCACCATGCGCACCACGGCCATGATCATGCTCATCCTGATCTCGGCCAACTTTCTGAACTTCGTCCTGGACTCCATAGGCCTGGCCGAGGCCCTGACTCAGTTCGTGAACACCTTGGGGCTCTCGGCATTCAACACCTTGCTGGTGATTATCGCGCTCTACATCGTGCTGGGCTTTTTTGTGGAGACCCTGTCGCTCATGGTCATCACCGTGCCCATCGTAACCCCGGTGATCACCGGCCTGGGCTATGACCCGGTGTGGTTCGGAGTGCTTCTTATTCTCTTGATCGAAATGGCCTTGATCACACCGCCGGTGGGCCTTAATCTCTATGTTGTCCAGGGGGTGCGCCAGAGCGGGTCCATCACCGATGTCATGCTCGGCAGCGTGCCTTTTGTGATTATGATCATATTTATGATCGCAATTATGGTCGCCTTCCCGGAAATGGTGTTATATCTAACCCAATTCCTGGATTAAGTGGCGACACTTACTCCACCGGCTATTATCATGGGTAGAGCCCCCTTTTTTAGAACGGAGAAGACCTGATGGTGACTAAAACCCTGAACCTGACCCTGGAAACCAAACAAGGCTCCAGCCAGATCGAGCTGCAGATAAGGCGTCTTATCGTAGCCGGATGGGTGGGCAAGGATAAAGAAGCGGTCCAAGAGCACATAAAAGAGCTGGGCGAGCTGGGTGTGCCCGCCCCCACCCGCACCCCCACCTATATGAACCTCTCCCCAGCCACCCTCAGCACCGGCGGAGACATGGAGGTGGTGGGACCCCAGTCCTCGGGCGAGGTGGAGTGCGTGCTTTTTAAAAGCCGCGGCAAGGTATACATGGGCGTGGGCAGCGACCACACTGACCGGGACTTTGAAAAGTACGATATTCCCGCATCCAAACAGATGTGCGCCAAGCCGGTGGCATCCACGGTCTGGGACATGGACGAGGTCAAGGACCACCTGGACCAGGTCACCCTGCGCTCCTGGATGACCGTGGAGGGAGAGCGCCGCCTTTACCAGGAAGGCCGCCTTGGGGACAACCTGGACGTCCTGGAGGTCCTGGAGGGTATCCCCACTGAAGACGGGCTGGGCCTGGATAATGACTTTTGCATGTACTGCGGCACCTTTGCCGCCCAGGGCGGCATCGCCTATGGCGAGCTATTTGAGTTCGAGATGGAGGACCCGGTCCGAGGCCGCAAGATAAGCCATGCCTACCGGCTGCAGGCCCTTCCCCAATACCTGTAAAAAAGGACGATAACCATGGCTGAGCCCAAAGGCGCTCAAATCACCATCTCCCTGCCCGGCCTGATAATTGCGCCGGAAGAAAGGGAGGCCTGGCAAAAAACCGCAAAAGACATGGCCGCCGCGGCCGACTCCCTGCGCGAACTTGAGCCCCTGGAATCAGAACCCCTGAACCTATTCGACCCCCGTTTTAAGCAAGGGGCAGCCTCATGAGCACCCTGGATCTCAGCAAACACGATCTGCTTAGCCTGGCCGCCTTGATAGGCAAAAAGGAACTCTCTCCAGTGGATCTGGTTCAGGCCTGCCTGGAACGCATCCACAGCCTCAACCCCCGCATCAACGCCTTTTTGACCCTGTGTGAAGATCTGGCCCTGGAGCAGGCCAAACAGGCCCAGGCCGAGATACTAAAGGGTGCCTACCGGGGACCCCTGCACGGCATCCCCTATGCGGCCAAGGACCTGATCTGCACCAAGGGGATCCGCACCACCTGCGCCTCCCAGATACTGGCCGACCACGTGCCGGACTTTGACGCCACCGTGGTGGAGAAGCTGCGTGAGGCCGGGGCGGTGCTTATCGGCAAGTCCCATCTGCATGAGTTCGCCTTTGGGCTCACCAATCACAATCCCCACTACGGACCCGCCCGCAACCCCTGGGACCCGGACCGGATCACCGGCGGCTCCAGCGGCGGCTCAGCCGCGGCGGTGGCCTCCGGCTGCGTACCCCTGGGCCTGGGCACGGACACCGGCGGCTCCATCCGCATTCCCGGCTCCCTGTGCGGACTGACCGGCCTGAAGCCCACCTATGGCCGGGTCAGCAAGTACGGCGTCTTCCCCCTGGCCTGGTCCCTGGACCACCTCGGCCCTCTGACCCGGACCGCAGCCGACGCCGTGGCGGTGCTGGGGGTGCTTGCCGGTCATGACCCCAAAGACCCCTCCAGCATTGAGGAGCCGGTGGGCGATTACCCCGCCGCCCTGCAAGGCGGCCTCTCCGGCCTGGTCATGGGGGTGCCGGATACCATGTACTTTGAGCAGATCGACCCGGAGGTGAAGTCCCTGGTGGAGGCCGCCGCCACCCGGTTCCAGGAGCTCGGCGCCCAGGTAAGGCCCATTCATATTCCCGAGCTGGACAAGGCGGCCACAGCCACCCTACTCATCCTCTCCTCAGAGGCGGCGTCTTCCCTGGGCAAATACCACCGGGAGCAGGGAGAAAAACTCGGGGCTGACGTCAGGTCGCGCCTGGATGCCGGGGCCACCCATTTGGCCACCCATTACCTGGACGCCATGCGTTACCGCCGCCGGGTGCAGGAACATTTCAGCCGGGCCTTTAAGGAAGTGGATCTATTGCTCACGCCCGGGGTCAGCATCCCGGCTACTAAAATAGAAGACGGCACCGTCAACCTGGATGGTGTTGACATCCCGGTGGGGATAGCCCTTACCCGCTGCACCCGGATATACAACCTGCTGGGCCTGCCTTCAGTAGTGACGCCCTGCGGTCTGAACAGCCAGGGCCTGCCCGTGGCCCTGCAACTGGCCGGCCGCCCCTTTGCAGAGGCCACAGTGCTAAGGGCGGCCCATGTTTATCAGCAGGAGGGCTTTAGCATCAAGGACTGGCCTCTGGCCTGAGCCCAGGCTTGGTTTTAAGGGGGGATGAAAATAGGGGTTGGAACCCTGGCCGGAAAAGACCGCGTTCTTCTGATCCGCCTTCATAAACAAAAGAGCCTGGAGAGACCGGTCTCTCCAGGCTTTAATTTGAACAGCGGTTGACCTACCTAAAGCGGCGGCGCCGCCAGGCGGCCAGGCCCAGCAGACCGCTGCCCAGAAGAATAATTGTGGCCGGTTCCGGGGTGACGATGGCCTGCCTTTGCGACATTATGGACGAAATCTCCTGCTCCAGTTTATTAAAGCGCACCCGGTACTCCCAGGTCTCAGAGGCGGTCCTCCAGGCGGCGATGTCGGCGTCCAGGGCCTCTTGGGTGTTCACCTGATAAGCGCCCCACCAGGCCATGCCGTTCATCCCGATGACTCCACCGTTGTAATTCTGCAGGTTCGGGGTCCGCCATGTCTCCCCGTAATAATCAAGATAAAAGTCCGTAGTAACCCCATCCCAGGTGTTGAACAAGCTGACCTCGATACCGGCCTCGGTGAGGCTCTCCACGGTCTCTCCGGGAATCCAAAACAGCCAATGCCGGCGATTGCCCAGGTCGCCGAAGCTATAGACCACCTCGTCCTCGATCATGAAATCAGTGGTGCCTATATTCATAGGGTCGATGCTGTTGGCCATGTTCACAAAGGTGCCGCCGGCCGCCTTGGCAAAGGCATCCGCCTCCCAGGTTGGGTAATCAGGAGATCCATACAAATTCGGCGCCGTATCTACGTAGAGAAAAACATCGATCTGGGATGCCAGAGCAGCGCCGCCCCAGCCGAACAGCATCATTATGATCGACACTAAAACGGCACATCTCTTCATCAGGAGCAGGCTCATTTTTTTCCCCTCTTTTAAATCTGTTTACCTCCTGCCCGGCCCCACAAGCAAAAGCCGGATCGCCTAAACAGGCAACCCAGCTGTCTTGATATAAGACCCGTGGTTTTCCGTCCCCGCCTCTCAGCGGGTTTGGCTTTTTCTGAAGTATGGGCCTGACCTTAAGAGAACCCCCAGGACAGGCGTCTCAATTTAACACATTCAGCAAACAGGTACAACCGTAATTCGTGATCCACCGGCCCGCCTGCGCCCGCTGAGAATCCATCGGACTTTTTGCAGAGAAATCCCGCCGCCAGAGCGCCGCCTGCAAAGCCGGCCGCCCAAAAATATCTTGACATCAGCCCGCCCGATTAGTTATGTTTACCGAACGGTCGTTAGACAAATTTAGCATAACCTGCATTTATTAATAAAGATTTCTGCTTAAAAAATGAACAGCAATATGAAAGATAAGATCAAGAAGGCGGCTATTAATCTTTTTTATAAAAAGGGTTACTTTGCCACCGGGGTGAGCCACATCGCCCGGGCCACGGGCATCCGCAAGTCCAGCATCTATTACCACTACCAAAACAAAGAGGACATCCTGGTGGATATCTTCAGAACCACCATGAACGATCTCTCTGCCATGCTGGACGAGCGCCTTCGCGGCATAGAACAAACCGAGGCGCGCATGCGGGCCGCGGTCAGCGGCCATGTGCTCTTTCACATCCAGCGCCAGAAAGAGGCCATCATCGCCGACAGCGAGCTGCGCGGCCTCAGGGCGCGCAACTACAAAGAGATCATCCAGATGCGTGATGATTACGAGCGCAAGCTGCAAGCGGTGATTCAGGAGGGGATCGATGAAGGGCTCTTCGCCGGCCAGGACGTGAAGGTCATCTCTTACGCCATCATCACCATGTGCACCGCCGTGTGCAGTTGGTTTAAAAAATCCGGCCGCCTTGCCAAGGAAGACGTGGCCCAAATCTATGCCGACTTCATTCTCAAGGGCCTGATGGCCTGAACAAGCGTCTTTTGACTTACCGCCGCAAAGAAAGGAGGTGGGGTGCTGCTTAGGTGAAAGCCGCCGATGCAACCAAACCATCAAGTAACAAGGAGGGCAAGATGGTTAATGCGCATAAAAGAGGAAAAACCCGTCTGTTGTGGACTCTCTGGCTAGGCCTGGCCATGGTGGCCTTGCTCGTGCCCGGAGCCCAAGCCAAGACCTACAAGTGGAAGATCAGCCAGGGAATCGCCGAAGACCACCCCGCCGCCGCTCGCTGTAAGCAGTTCGCCAAGCTGGTGCAGGAAAAATCCGGCGGCAATATCAAGCTCACCTACTTCCCTTCCGGCGCCCTGGGTGATTGGATGGAGCAGATCGAGGCCAACCGCATGGGGACTCTGGAGATCGGGCTAAACGCCGGTTCCACCTCCTATGATCCCCGCACCAACCTCATGTTCATGCCTTACTTGTTCTCCACCTGGGACGAGGCCCGGGCCGCCATCGGCTCCAAGGGATGGCTCACCCCCATCTTTGATGAGCTCTACTCCCAGATCGGCCTGAAGGTGCTGGGCATTTACCTCAATGCCTGGGACGGCATGGCCTATACCAAGAGGGTGAAGAAGGTCGCCAAGAAGCCGGCTGACTATAAGGGCATAAAGATGCGGGTGCCGCCCATCCGCATCTTTGAGGTGTATATCCCCACCCTGGGCTTTATATCCACGCCCATCGCCTACTCCGAGACCTTCACCGCCCTGCAAACCGGCATTGTGGACGCCCGTTCCGCCTGCCCGGCGGTGGAGGCCTATGTCATGCGCGACGCCCTCAAATACTGGGTGGCCACCCGCGATTGTTTTGAGTACTGGTTTTTGACCATCAACAAAAAGCTCTGGCAGTCCCTGTCCCCAAAGGAAAAGGCCCTTTTGAGCGCCGCCGCCGACCAGGTCATGAACGAGCAGGCCCTGGCCGCGGAAAAGGACGAAAAGGAGTTCAAGCAAAAGCTGGTCTCCGCCGGCGTCAAGGTTTACGAGGTCTCTGATCAGGAGTGGGTGGAGGGCGCCAAGCTGGTGCGCAGCAAGGCCTGGCCCAAAATCCAGGAAGAGCTGCTGGGCTCCATATTGATGGAAAAGATCAAGGCCCATGCCACCAAGATCCCCAAGTAGGGGAAGGCTGCTTTAGACGAACCGCGCTGAGACTAGGGTATAGCTCGGCTTTCAGTTGGGAACTTGACTCATATTTCAACCAGGTGCCGGCCGGGGACGGCTTCAGCCGCCGTCCCTGCCGGCCGGGCCGCCCGGAACAAAACCATGGCATGGAAGCAAATCAAGGCTCTTTGTGAGGCTGCCGACCGCGCCGTAGATAAAGGGGCCACGGTATTGATCGTGGCCGGCGGGATCATGGTCACCTTGACGGTGGTGCTGCAGGTGGTGCTGCGCTATATCTTCAAGGTGCCCCTCTTCGGCCTGGAGGAGTTTTCCCGGCTGATTGCGGTGTGGGTCTACTTCATCGGGGCGATCTTCGGAACCAAGCTCGATTCCCATGTGCAGGGAGATGTGGCCGCCCGCCTGTTCTCCACCCCCCGCGCCGCCGCGGTGGTGAAGACCGTGGCCTGGTGCCTGAGCCTGCTGGTCTGCGCCTTGTTCCTTTACCACGTGGCCAAATACTGCGTCTGGCTTTACGGCACCGGCGAGCGCACCACCGGCCTGTGGTGGCCGCGCATCTACAGCGTGGGGAGCATGTTCTTCGGGGCCTTTTTCATGACCATATACAGCATCGCCAACGTGGTCAAATACAGCCTGTCAGCGGCCCAGGCCTCGCAGGCCGGCGCCGGAGGTGCCCCATGACCATAGTGATTGTAGCGATGATCTTTGTGATCGCCATCATGCTGGTGGGGGTGCCGGTGGGTTTCGCCTTCGGCCTGGGGGGATTCGCCATTTTGTTCGCCACCGGCCTGGACCCCCGTTTCGCCATCCCGGCGGCGTTCCGCAATCTTGAATCCTACACCCTTTTGGCCCTGCCCCTGTTCATCATGGCCGGGGGGCTGATGCGCGACGCGGACATCTCCCGGCGGCTGATCGCCTTTACCATGTCTTTTTTAGGGCGGGTCAAAGGCGGGCTGGGCATGGTCTGCGTGGTGAGCTGCACCATCTTCGGCGCCATCTCGGGATCGGCCTCAGCAGCCATCGCCGCCATCGGCTCGGTCCTGATTCCGGAGATGGTGGCCCAGGGGTATCCCCGGGGCTACTCCACCGGCCTGGTGGCGGCCTCATCCATGCTGGCGCTGCTCATTCCGCCCAGCATACCCATGATCGTATTCGCCATGACCGCCCAGATTTCAATCCTGGCCGCCTTTTTAAGCACCCTGATCCCGGGCATCCTCATGATGACCGCCTACTGCATCATCAACCTGATCATGAGCCGCAAGATGAAAACCGTCACCGTGACCAAGCCCATGGGGTTCGGCCAAACCGTCAGGGAGATCAGCCGCTCCACCAGACATGCGGGATTGGCGCTGTTTATGCCCATACTGGTGCTGGGAGGGATCTACGGCGGGGTCTTCACGCCCACCGAGGCCGCGGGCATGTCCGCCATGTACGCCGTTTTCGTGGGCTTTGTCCTCTACCGCACCATGACCCTTAAAGGCATGTCCGCTAACATCAAAAACTCCATGATCACCTCCGGGGTGGTCATGATCCTTTTGTTTTTCATCCTCATGGTGAGCCGCATCATGGTCACCTATCAGGTGCCCCAGCAACTGACCGAGGTCATTACCGGCTTCACCACCAACAAGTGGCTGGTGCTGTTGATGCTCAATGTGATTCTGCTTTTGATGGGCATGCTGGTGGACGATGTCTCCGGCAATATACTTTCCGCCGCCATTTTACTTCCCATCGCCAAATCAGTGGGAATCGATCCGGTCCACTTTGCGGCCATCTCGGTCACCAATCTCTCTTTGGGCAACATAACCCCGCCCTGCGCGCCCATGCTCTATCTGGCCGGCCTGATCGGGGGAAATCTGCCCTTAAACGAATATGTAAAACCAGCCGCCTATTTCATGATCTTCGGGGCTTTGCCCGTGATCTTGGCGGTCACCTATATCCCTGAGTTCGCCTTATTGCTGGTAAGGTTGTTTTTACAGTGAGTCAACAATCCCATTGACGGACCCGGAAACAATTAGTCTCCCGGCCTCGTCAAATCGACACCAATCGAAGGGAGTGGAAATTGGAAGCCAAGACCGTACTCTATCAAAAAGAGGATGATGCGGCCGTCATCACTCTCAACCGCCCGCAGCGGCTAAACGCCATCAACGGCGATCTGCTGCAGGATTTCATCGGCCGATTGGAGACCGCCAAAAAGGACCAGGACGTGGGCACGGTCATTTTGACCGGCGCCGGCCGGGCCTTTTGCGCCGGGGAGGATCTCAAAGAGACCTCTGAAGGCAAAAGCCTGGCCCAGTGGTCCCGGGAGATAGACGCCCTGCAGGATATTCAAAGGGTCATTATGGGCCTGGGCAAGCCCCTCATCGCGGCGGTGCGCGGTTACGCCCTGGGCGGAGGCCTTGAGTTCGCCCTGAGCTGCGACATCAGAATCGCGGCCGCAGACGCTGTGTTCGGCTTTCCTGAAACCGGAGTGGGTTTGACCGTGACCACCGCCGGCACAAAACTGATCAGCCAGATCGTGGGCCTGGGCAAGGCCAAAGAGATGGTCTTGACCGGCGAGTTCATAGACGCCCAAGAGGCCCTGCGCATCGGGCTGGTCAATGCCGTGGTGGATGGGGACCAGCTAATGGACACGGCCTTGGACATGTGCCGCAAGATCAATGAGCGCTCCCCCCTGGCCCAGAAGCTTTCCCGTATCGCCATTGACCAGGGGCTGGACGCCAGTTTTGAGCAGATCCTGGAGCTGGAAGCCAGCCATATTCTGGCCTGCGTGGCTTCCTCGGAACAAAAAACCTTTGTGGACAAGAAGTTGAACAAGATGCAAAAGAAAAAATCCTGATCAAGGCCGCTGGTTGATGGTCTGGGACAGCCAAGACCATCAACCAATGGGCGGCTCAAAGCCGGTCTCAGTGCCTTGATAGGCGTAGGAACATCACGCCCCGGCTTTGCAGGCTCTAGCTATTAAGACGTAATGAATCTTTTTTAATTCTTTCATGCTCTTCATTAACTGACCCTCGCCTGATGTATAAAAAGAGGAGTGCCCCATGTTAACCGGCCGGACCTATGAGGAAGTCTATAAAAGCTTTCAGTGGCAGATACCGTCCCCATACAACATCGGCGTGGATGTCTGCGATAAGTGGGCCGGAGACCGGGACCGGCTGGCCCTGATATATGTAAAGCCCGATGAGACCGAGGAGCGCTACACCTTTTGGGAGCTGAAAAAGCGCTCCAATCAACTGGCCAACGCCCTTGCGGCCCACGGCATCAAGGCTCAGGACCGGGTGGGCATATTCCTGCCCCAGTGCCCGGAGACCCTTATCTCCCATATAGCCATTTACAAAATGGGGGCCGTGGCCCTGCCCCTCCTCACTCTGTTCGGCCCCATGGCGGTGGAGTTCCGTCTCCAGGACTGCACTGCCGCCGGGGTTATCACCAACTCCGAAAACCTGCCCAAAGTTCTGGAGATCCGTGAGCGCCTTCCCAACCTGAAAGTGATCATGGTCATTGACGCTGAACCGGATACAGGGGTTCTTGATTTCTGGTGCAGCCTGGATGCGGCCAGCTCGGATTTTACGCCCCTGGCCACCAGCCCCGACGATCCCGCCCTTATCATCTATACCTCCGGCACCACGGGCCAGCCCAAGGGCACCCTGCACGGTCACCGCCTGCTGCCCGGAATTCTTCCCGGGTTCGAGTTTTTTCACAATCTCTTCCCCCAAAAGGGCGACTTGATGTACACCCCCTTGGATTGGGCCTATATCGGCGGCTCCTATGACGCCCTTTTTCCGACCCTGTCTCAGGGCGTGCCCATGCTGGCCTTCCGCCCGATCAAGTTTGACCCTGAAAAGGCCTTCCACGTGATGCAAAAGTACGAGGTCCGCAACCTCATGGCCGTGCCCACGGTGCTGCGCATCATGATGAACAAGGTGCCCAAGGCGGCCCAGCGCTTTGCGGTCCAGCTTAGGTCAGCCACCGCCGGCGGCGAGACCCTGGGCGAGGAGCTTTATGACTGGAACCGGAGCACCCTCCATACCGAGCTCAACGAGCATTACGGCCAGACCGAATGCGATATGGTGATCGGCACCTGCTCCCAGGTGATGCCCATAAAGCCGGGCGCCATCGGCAAGGCGGCGCCGGGACACCGGGTGGAGATTCTCACCCCCATGGGCGAAGTGGCCCCGCCGGGCGAGATAGGGGAGATCGCGGTCAAGCGGCCGGACCCGGTGATGTTTCTGGGGTATTGGAACAATCCCCAGGCCACTGAGGCCAAGTTCACCGGTGACTGGCTGCGGACCGGCGACTTTGCCGTTAGAGACGAGCAAGGCCACTTTTGGTTTAAGGGCCGCCAGGATGATTTGATTGAAAGCGGCGGCTTCCGTATCGGTCCCCAAGAGGTGGAAGAGTGCCTGATGACCCATGAGGCGGTGGCGCTCACCTGCGTTATCGGGGTCCCGGATAAGGTCAGGGGCCAGGTGGTCAAGGCCTTTATTGTGCCTAAAAAGGGGATCCAACCGAACGACGCCTTGGAGGAAAGCATCCGCGCCTATGTTAAAGGCAGGCTGGAGGCGCACGCCTATCCCCGGCAGATTCAGTTCTTAAAGGAAATGCCCATGACCAAGACCGGCAAGATCCTAAAAAACAAGCTCAAGGAGATGTCAGCCGCTTAGCCGGATATGAATCTTCAGGCTCAATCCCCCGGGGCCCTATTTCTTATCTACTTTACGGTCCAGGCTATAGCAGTTAATCTTTAATAATCCGGCTTCCACCAAGAAAAAACCTTGTTTTTACACCATAGATTAGTCCAAACAATACCCCGGAAAGAAAACCCATATAGTGGCCTGCCTTGATCTTGCCGCTAAAGTAAACATCAAGAAATATCTGCACAAGTACAAATACAAGGGCCAAATAAAGTGCAAATTTTTTCTTATGCTCAGTAAATAAATTTAGAACCAAAAACGAGCCCACTATGCCGCATAGCGCCTGTGAAGCGCCTGAAGTCACCAGCAAGGGATAAGAGGTCACGCTTGCGTATTGACCAACTGTACCCGATAAAAAATATGCCAGCAAAAATATGGACGGGCCGTATTTTTCTTCAAGGGCGGCGCCAATACAATATATCACGGCAACATTGAACAACATGTGCGGAAACCGGACATGCACAAACTGTGATGTAATCAGTTTCCAATAGTCACCGGCGAGCAGTAACTCGCCATTTGCAGCCCCGAAAGTGATTAAAAGCCTTGATTTCTGCGTCTCAAATATCGATAGATCATGATAAGAGGCCGAGATCACCCATGCCCCTAAAATGATGATGCATATCATAAGGGAAAAGGGCTCGATCCTGATTTTAGTAAGATTCATGCAGATACCTATGGCCGTACCCTTCTAGGTTTCCATATTGCATTTCAGGATTTCACTATGACCCCCACAATGACGCCTGCGACAACTCCCTGAGCCCAGGTGCCAAAGAGCCAGCTCCAGGCCAGGCTCAGGGGAATCGGCATAAAAACATAAGAACCGAATCCGGCTGATACGCCCACGGCCAAGCCAAAGAGGGCGCCGAACTTGATGCCGGAAGTTACGGATTTCTGCCCTATTAAAAGACCGTAGATCAGCACAAAACACAGACTGAATATAAGGGTTACAAAATACATAAGGGGCAGGTTCATCTCGTTCATGGGCCGCCACATGCTTGCCGTGGCCTCATAAGCGGACCTAAGAAGCACCCCGTGAATAAGGAAATCCAAGATTGCCCAGGCCAAAAACACCGCCACCACCGCCCATATGATCCTTTTTGCCATCCAGCGCCTTCCTTTCAGGCCTGATCTAATCGCCACTTTTATAATAAAACAAAGCTGTCGCGAAATATCGTGAAGTTATTGTGACGGACGCCGCGCTTTCTTGTTTCAAGAACCCTTGATCCACAAATGCTGCATATAAGCATATGCCCAAACCGGATACAAGGACAATATAGGCGGCGCTGGCGGGTACATGCAGCCTCCTGCTTGCCGCTGACTAACCATCCGCGGGAGTTGCGAAGACGTGCTTAATTGAGTAGGCTCAGCTTAATTCGGGTTATATTTTCATCTAACTGAAACCGGGCGAGAAATGAACTTTACAACATACTTTTCAAAACAGGCCCGCAAGCCCACCGGCTTGTTCGGCCGTTTTTTCATGTCCCAGGTATTTGAAAAGGGCAACGCTGAAGTGAATGCCCTGGTAATGGAAACCCTGTCCCCAAAGAAAGATGACCACATTTTGGAGATAGGTTTCGGCACTGGAATAGTGCTAAAGCAAATTGCCGATAATTTAACCGGCGGAGTCATTGAAGGCGTGGATTTCTCCAAATCAATGATTAAAATCGCGCAAAAGAAAAACAAAAAATATATCAACAGCGGAAAAGTTAAGATCAGAACCGGTGACTTTGATGAATTATCATTTCCTGAAAGCCGTTTTGATAAAATCTTTACCGTGAATACCATTTATTTTTGGAAAAACCCCAAAGCAACCATCGCTAAAATATCCCGCCTGTTGAAACCGGGCGGCAAGCTGATTCTTGGCTTCAATGGCAAGGATGAAATGAGTGAAATGCCCCTGGACGGCAACATCTTTGCGATATATTCCCATGAAGAAATAATCGATCTTCTAACGAGCGATGGTTCCCTGAAAGACGTGGAGATTAAATCAAAAAAAGGCAAGAAATATACTTCCTATTGCGCCGTGGGCACGAAATGACAGTCTAATTGGCCTAAACTGTTTTCTCGCCTGACCACAGGCTCTCTTATTCCAAGAACCACTGAGGCACGAACGCCGCACTTAACATAATGGGTG
>JASFOZ010000036.1:0-16153 GCA_050116255.1 Desulfarculaceae bacterium | reverse complement strand
GCGCCTGCTCCGCAAACAGGGTCTGATAAAGGCCGCCTGCTGCCAAGAGCTCCTTATGGGCGCCCTTTTCCACCACCCGCCCTTGGTCGAAAACGTATATCTGCTCAGCGAAATCCACGCTGGCCAGGCGGTGACTCACCACCAGGGTGGTGCGCCCTTTCCGCAGCCGGGCCAGATTCTTCAGTATCCTGCGTTCGGTTTCAGTGTCCACCGCAGACAGGGGATCGTCAAGCACCAGGACCTCCGGGTCCAAGAGCAGGGCCCGGGCCAGGGTGAGGCGTTGCCGCTGACCGCCGCTCAGGGTCAATGCCCTCTCGCCCAACATGGTGTCCAGGCCCTTGGGCAGGTCCCTCACCTCATCATTCAGGGCGGCTGCTTCCAGGGCCGCCCATAGATCCTCATCATCCGCCTCCGGCCGGCCTAGGGCCAGGTTGGTGCGCACCGTGGCGGAGAACAAAAAAGCGTCCTGGGGCACCTGGACCACCTGGGAGCGCAGCCCCGCCTGGGTCACGTCCAGAATATCCACGTCCCCGAGCCTTATGGCGCCCGGAGGCGGATCATACAAGCGGCCCAACAAGGCCAGCAGGGTGGATTTGCCGCTGCCGATGCGGCCGGCCAGGGCCACGGCCTGGCCTGGGGCTATATCCAGGCTGACCTGATGCAAGGCCGGCCTCTCTTCCCCGGGGTAGGTAAATGTGAGCCCGCGAACCTGTATCCCCAGACCGCCCTCTGTATGGAGCTGGCGGGGATGGGGCGGATCTTGGATCTGGGGCTGGGCCCGCAATACCGCATCCACCCGCTCCAGGGAGCCCCAGGCACGCTGCATCACACTCACCACCCAACCCAGGGCCATCATGGGCCAGGTGAGCATATTCAAATAGGCGGCAAAGGCCACGAAGTCTCCGGCCGTAATCCGGCCCAGCACCGCCAAGGGTCCGCCGATACCCAATATCACGGCCAGGCTGAGATTGGTGAAAAAGACCATGAGGGGAAAAAACAGGCCCAAATGCCGGGCCAGATCCAGGTTGATATCAAGGTACTCCCTGCCCGACCGCCCCAGCCGGGATTCCTCCCGTTTGAGCAGGGCGTAGACTTTGACCAGATGGATACCGCTCAGGACCTCCCTCACCAGCTCGGTCATGGCGGCGAAGGCCTCTTGGTTGCGCAGAAACAGGCCGTGCAGCCGCCGGCTCAGCACCCGGGTCAGGATCACGATCAGGGGCATGGGTAAGATCGCCAGGACGGTTAAAAGCGGGCTTATGTAGACCATGAAGCCGATGGCGCAGATCCCCAGGGCGAAACCGTCCACCGCCGCCACCAGGCCAATGCCCGCGGCCATGCGTATGTTGTTCAGGTCGTTGGTGGCCTTGGCCATCAGCTCCCCGGGGGGGTTGTTTTTGAAATAGCCCAAATGCAGGCCTTGCAGGTGCCCGAACAGGGACAGGCGCAGACCCCTTTCCACCCTCCGGGAGAACCCGAACAAAAGAGGCCTCCACACGATGCGCAGCACAGCCATGCCCGCCGCCAGAGCCAGCACCATCCCCGCCTGCAGCAAAAGGGAGTGGGCGCTGGCCCGGCTGGCGGTGAGGTCGTCCACCGCGAACTTGATGATCCTGGGCACGTAAAGCTGGAGCAGGTCCACCGAGAACAGGGCCAAAAGCCCCACGGCCAGGGCCAGCTTGTGACCGGCAATCAGGCGGCGGATGATAGATAAGGCCGGAGAGGCCGGGCTTGCTCCGGAGGCGTCCTTACGGAACCGGGTCAACGGACTTGGGCGGTTAAACAGGCTGGGCGTCTGATTATGAACTCGCCGCTGCGCTCCATCTTTTTCAGATTGGGGCCCAGCACTTCCACCCAGGAACGGTACACAGCGTCAGCGGGGGCGTCCGGAAGCTGAGCGCAGCTTACGAACATGACATAGTCTTTGCGGGAGGGATCAGAGACCCTTATATAAAGGGGCTTGGCCGAAGCCAGGGGCGACAGCCCGTTATGAGATTGCTTCTCAGCCCGGAAGTAGATCCCCAGCCAAAGGCCGCGCTCCACATCCAGGTCGGCGAGGTCGACCTTGACATGCACTGTCAGCCCGCTCTTACCCTGGAATATGCGGTTGTCGCGCACAAAGATCTTTTCAAAGCGGCGCTCGCCCGGCTTACGCCTATCAACCTGGGCCGAGCTGGGCGGAGGCGGGGCGTTGGGGCTTAGGTGAGGCCTGGCATCGGCCAATAAGCGGGGAGCGCCCACCACTCCCTCGTAGCGGGCTATTTTCTGGCCACGGGTGTTGATCACCAAGGTGGTGGGCAGGCCCTGCACCTGGGCCAGGCGGCGGGCCTCGCGCATATCGCCCAACACCACCGGGAAGCTTATGCCCATCTTGGCCACAAAGGGCCGCACCTTTTTGGCCCCGGTCCGGTCCAGGGCGAAGCCGATGACGCTAAGGCCCTGGGATTTGTGTCTTTGGTAAAGCTTTTCTAGTTTGGGTATTTCTGCTTTGCAGGGACGGCACCAGGTGGCAAAGAAATCCAAGAGCACCACCCGGCCCCGGAAATCGGAAAGGCGAAGCTTACCGCCGTCTACGGTGGGTAAGACAAAGTCCAGGGACCGGGCCTTCTGGCCTCCAGCCGAAGCGGCAGGGATCATAAGCAGCAGAACCAGGGCTCCGGCTAGACAGGCTTTGCGCATTGACACCTCCCCAAATCATTCACTCCATAATACCATTTTGAGAGGCCCGGGCAAGTTGACACCAATCCTTGCTCCCGGTAGACTGAATTTCCTTCACCCCCTGGCCTGAGCGGCATTAATGAGTAATCCTACCGGACATTTGGTTGAATTTATAGAAAAAAACCGTGTAATCCTGGGCCTGGTCCAGAGCGTGAAGAAAAACCGCCTGGCCATATTGACCGTATCCGACAAACAAGTCACCCTGCCCCAGAACCGGACCCTGCTTCTCACCCCGGCCGCCATCTCTCCGGAACGCCCCCGCGACGCCCAAGTGGAATACATGCGTGAGGTGGAGCAACGACGCGAAAGCCTCTGCCAAAAAGTCGAGGTGGAACAGCTTTGGGAGCTGGTGCACGATGAGGAGGAGCCCCTGCCCCTCTCCGACCTGGCTGAGCTGAGCTTCGGCAAACCGGTGGACGATGATCAGCAGGCAGCCACCCTCAGGGCCCTATTCTATGAGCGGCTCCATTTCCGCCTGGCCGGGGGGGACTATCTGCCCCTCAGCCCAGAGCAACTGGAACAAAAGGTCACGCAGCAGCAGAGAGAGGCCGCCCACCGGGCTGAGGTGGATCAGGCCGTGGCCTGGCTGAAAAACCTGCCCCCGCCCGGTTCTTCCCAAGATTCGCCGCCGGCCCCGGAAGGGCTGCTGGAGATGCTCCGCTGCCTCCTGGTGTTTGAGGATGATTATGCCCAGGCCAAAAAGGCCAAAGAAATTATATCCCTGGCCGAAATCGGCGGCAGAAAGCAGCTTTTTAATCTGCTGGTAAGCCTGGGCGAGCTGCAGCCGGATGAAAACCTCCCCTTGCTGCGGGCGGATTTACCTCTGAATTTCACCCCTCAGGTCTTGGATCAGGCCAAGAAGATAAACCCTGAATCCGCCTTGGACAGCGGCCGCGAAGACCTAAGCGGCCTCTACACCTTTACCATTGACGGCGCCTTTACCACTGATTTTGACGACGCCCTTTCCTTTGAGCCGGATGCAGACGGGGGCGGCATTTTGGGGGTGCATATCACCGACGCCGCCGCCCTACTGGCCACAGAGGGAATCCTGGATCAAGAGGCCCAGGAGCGGGGGGCGACCCTATACATGCCTGACCTCAGGATACCCATGCTTCCGCCGTCCCTGAGCGAAGACGCCTTGTCCCTGCGCGAAGGGGTCCTGCGGCCGTGCCTAAGCTGCCTGTGCCGGTTAAGCCCTGAGGGCGAGGTGATGGAATACAGCCTGAAGCGCAGCGTGCTCAAGGTGCACAAGCGGCTCACCTACGAAGACGCGGATCAGATGCTCCAGTCCGATCCCCGCCTGGCCGGCCTCTTCAGCGCCTGTAAGGGCCTGCGCTCCCAAAGGGCCCGGGCAGGCGCCTATTTTCTGCCCTTGCCCGAAGTGCTGGTGGGAGTGGATGATGAGGGCCAGGTATGGGTGCGCCGGGTGGACCGTGACGGCCCTGCCCGGGAGATGGTGGCTGAAACCGCTATCTTGGCCAACCAATTGAAGGCTCGTTTTTTGGTGGAGCACCAGATACCCAATCTATACCGCACCCAGCCTCCACCCAAGGAGCCCATCGAAGAAGGCGATCCCGAAGACCTGTATCTGCATTTTAAACAACGCCGCCTGCTCAATCCGGTGGACATCACCGTTAAACCGGGGCGGCATTCCAGCCTGGGCATCGAACCCTACACCCACGCCACCTCTCCCATGCGCCGCTACCTGGATCTGGTGGCGCAGAGGCAGTTGGGAGCGGCCTTGGCAGAACGGGAGCTCCCCTACAATGAAGAGGATCTAAAATGCCTGGCCATGAAGGTGGAGCCCATTGTGCGCCGGGGGTTCAAGATCAGGCAGGCCCGGCAGCGCTACTGGATAATCAAATGGCTGGCGCAGAAAAAGGACGAGGCGGTTCCCGGAATCGTCATGGAGTATCAACTGCGCCGCTGGCAGGTCCTGCTGACCGACGTCATGCTGCTCACCACCATACCCAATCTGCCCGGCCTCAGCCTGGAGCCGGGCCAAGATGTGCAGCTCAAGATTGACAGGGCGGACCCCTTTTATGACATCATCAAGGTGAGCCTGGCCTAGACCGCTTGGAGCCGGGTTTCTATGGCTGTATAGAGCCGCCTCATCGTTTAGCTTTGGGAAACGACCTGCTCCAGCAACCTGGACCAGCTTTCCCTCTGGGCCTGCCAGGTGAATCCTTCGACCAAGGCACGGGCGTTTTCTTTCCGAACCTGATCCGGGTCTGCCAGCAGAACCCGCAAGGAATCCAAGAAACGGCCGGGCTGATACAGAAAACGCTCAGGGTAGATCTCAGGATAGGCCAAGGCATGGGGGAGCAGGGGCCGGCAGCCGGCCCAAACCGCCTCTGCCACTGCCAGCCCTTGATACTCCTGCCGGGCGGTGCTGACTACCACATCGCCCCAAAAAAGCCAGCGCCAGTATTGGGCCCGGTCTGCCACCGGCCCCAGATGCTTCAGGCGGCTTCCCAACCGGTCCGGCGCCTGATCAAACTCCAAAGGCCAGCGTGAAGAACGCAGGCCCATGATGCAGGCCTCGAACTCATGCCCCTCCTCAGCCAATTGGAACAGGGCCTTAAAAAATGTCTGCGGGTCCTTGTCATGCTCCCAACGGTGGTTCCAGATCAAACGCAGGGGACCCTGCCGTGCCCCGCGCACCAGGCCCTGGGCCTGGCTCACCTCCAAGGGCACCGGCAGCACAGAGGTCCTTGCCTCGATGCGGCTGATCAGGCTTTGGGGCCGGGCATCGGGCAGGCTGGCCAACAAGCGGCGGGCGGCCCTCATAAATTCATCCCGATGAAAGGCGGAGTTGAAGACCACTGCCTGGGCCGCCAAGGCGGTGGTGAGGTTGCTAAAAGCCAGGTATAGATCCCGCTCCTGCTGGGCCGCGCCGGCCTTTCCCGGGGCGGGATAGGCCAGCTGGTTTTCATGGAAGTAGGCCGCTGCCGGCGTGGAGGCCAGGGCCGGGCAGAGCCCGCGCAGCTCCGCCAGATTGAGCATGGAGGAGCAGACCATGCCGTCCCAATCACCGGCCAACTCAGCCTCGGCCCTGTCGGCCAGATAGGCCGCCGCCCCGCGCATGCGCCAGCGGAAAAAGCGCCCCGCCAGGCCGAGCATGGTCCAGCGGGCCGGGATATGGGCCATGAGCCCCTGGGCCCAGGCCTGGTGGGAGGCGCTGAGGTAGGGCTCCAGCAAAAGCAAGCGCGGGCCGGTTTGGCCGGCCCGCGTCTTTATCAGTTCGTCTTTAGGCATCTTCAGCGGATGATGCTCCGGGGCCGGTGGTATCCGGGTGGTATGGACACGCAAGGGGCCGCCAGGCAGCCTTTACCCATGATGGTCCCGGGATTGGTTACAGAGTTGCAGCCGGTCTCGCAGCCGTCGCCCAGTATCGCCCCTAACTTGCGGCGCTCAATGGTGTAGGTTTTTTCTTTTACCTTTATTTTATAGGGGCTCTCGATGATCTTCAGGTTGGCCAGCTTGGTTCCCGCCCCCAGGTTTACCTCCCGCCCCAGAATTGAATCCCCCAGATAGGCGAAATGCCCGGCCTTGGCGCCATCCAGCATCACCGAGTTTTTCACCTCTGTGGCATGGCCCACCACGCAGCCGCAGCCGATCAGACAAGCGCCCCGCAGATAGGCCCCCTGACGGACTTCCGTGCCCCTGCCGATGTAGGTCGGCCCTTTGAACAGGGCACCCGGCTCAATCTTGCATCCAGGCGCCAAGTGAACGTCCTCGTCCATGAACACAGCCCCGGCGTGAACCACCGAGGCCTCGGTCACCACCTCGCCGCCCTCCAGGCGGACCTTCATCTCCCCCTTGGTTGGGTCCCCGCCCAGCAGCTCAAAACCGGATTCATAGATCTTGTCCTGGTATATGACCACGGTGCGGGAAACCACTTCCCCCTCGCTGCGCAGCCAGGCGGCGCTGGCCCCTGACTGCTTCACCAACTCGGCGGTGTAGTCTTTGATCCGGTCCAAGGCCTCCCAAACCAGGGACGCCTGGCCAAACAATCTCTCAAAAATAAGGCCCTTTAGATCAAACAAGTCTGGCGGTGACAGCATGCCTATGCCTTTCACCAATAACGGCGGACCTTTATGCCTTGAGCATGCAGGTGGTCCTTTATCTGGGCGATGGTGTAGTGGCCATAGTGGGTCATGGAGGCGATCAGGGCGGCGTCGGCCTTGCCCTGGGTAAGCACGTCAGCCAGATGCTGGGGCTCTCCGGCGCCGCCGGAGGCGATGACCGGTATGGAGACCGCCTCGCTGATCATGCGGGTCAAGGTGAGTTCATAACCCTCCTGGGTGCCGTCGGCGTCTATGCTGTTCAGGCAGATCTCCCCTGCCCCTAGCTCCTGGGCCTTTTGGGCCCAGGCCAGGGCGTCCAAGCCCGTGGGCTTGCGGCCGCCGTGGATGACAATCTCATAGCCGCTGGGGATCTCTTTACTCACCCCCACCTTGAGCACATCCATGCCCAACACCACGCACTGCGAACCAAAGGCCTCGGCCCCCTCGGCGATGATGCCGGGATTCTTCACTGCGGCGGAGTTGAGGCTGACCTTCTCCGCCCCGGCCAGCAGCACCTTGCGCATGTCCTGCAGGTTGCGCAGGCCCCCGCCCACGGAAAAGGGCATGAAGATCCGTTTGGCCACCCGGCCGACCACATCGATCATTATGTCCCGGTGATCCGAGCTGGCGGTGATATCGTAAAACACCAGCTCATCAGCGCCGTTCTCATAGTAAAACTCGGCCATCTCCACGGGATCGCCGATGTCCACGTTGCCCTTGAACCTAATCCCCTTGGTGAGCTTGCCGTCGCGGACATCCAGGCAAGGTATGATGCGCCTGCTCAACATGGCTTCACTCCCTGCCGTCCCACTTGATGAAGTTCTGCAAGACCTTGAGCCCCGGCCTGCCCGACTTTTCAGCGTGGAACTGGACCACCACCAATGATCCCCGGGCCACGGCGGCGGCGAACTCCATCCCGTAATCACAGGTGCCTACCACATCCGCCGCTTCCGAGGGCTCAGGATAAAATGAGTGCACAAAATAAAACTCCGCCTCTTTAGGGATGTCCGCAAACACCGGATGAGGGCGCTGCCAATTCACCCCGTTCCAGCCCATGTGGGGAACCTTGAGGCGTCTGCCTTGGCCGTCACGGAAATCCAAAGGAAAGCGCGCGGCCTTGCCCGGTAAAAGCCCCAGGCAGGAGGTGCTGTCTTCTTCGCTGAAATCAAAGACGATCTGGGCGCCCACGCAGATCCCCAAAACCGGCTTGTTCTGGCTCACCGCCGCCTTGAGGGCCGCGTCCAGGCCCAGGCGCCGGATATTATTCATGGAGGCGCCCGCCGCCCCCACCCCAGGAAAGATGATGCGTTCCGCCCGGTCCAATTCCTGGGGGTCCTGGGTGATCAGGCACTCCTCCCCCAGGCTGTTTACAGCCCTTTGCACGCTGGTCAGATTGCCAGCCTCATAGTCCACTATGGCGATCAACAAACCGCTCCCTGGGCAAAATTACGCTTTTAGCGTACGGGGGCTGAAAAACACGGTAAGGCCTTTTTCAACCCCCGGCTGAGGATCAATATTGGTAGAATCCGCGCCCGGTCTTACGGCCCAGCCAACCCTGGTCCACGTACTTGCGCAAAAGGGGGCAAGGCCGGTACTTGGAGTCCCCCAGCCCCTCATGCAAAACCTCCATGATGGCCAGGCAGGTATCCAGCCCTATCAGATCAGCCAGAGCCAGCGGCCCCATGGGGTGATTCATGCCCAGTTTCATCACCTGGTCTATGTCCTGGGGCTCCCCCACTCCCTCCATGACGCAGTACACGGCCTCGTTGATCATGGGAAGCAGGATGCGGTTGGCGATAAAGCCCGGATAATCATTGGCCGGCACCGGAGTTTTACCCATTTTTTCGGCCAGCTTGGAGGTCAGATCATAGGTTTGGTCATTGGTGGCCAAGCCCCGGATCACCTCCACCAGCTTCATCATGGGGACCGGGTTCATGAAATGCATGCCAATGACCTGCTCCGGCCGTTTGGTGGCTCCGGCTATCTTGGTTATGGAGATGGAGCTGGTGTTGCTGGAGAGCACCACTTCCGGACCGCATATGCCGTCCAGTTTGCGGAAAATATCCAGCTTGAGGTCCACGTTTTCCACCGCCGCCTCGACCACGAAATCCGCGTTGGACAAATCTTCCAGTTTGGTGGTGGTGGAGATGCGGCCCAATATAGAACCCTTGTCATCCTCGCTGATCTTTTCCTTTTTCACCAGGCGGCTAAGGCTGCTGGTTATGGCACCTAGGCCCCGATCGCAGAACTCCTTGGCAATGTCATTAATGATCACGCCGATCCCGGCGGCCGCGGCGACTTGGGCAATGCCGCTTCCCATCTGTCCGGCACCGACTACTCCTATAGTTTTGATATCCATGTCAACTCCCGATCTAGTTAGTGTAACCTTGAAAAAATCTTGCCAATCGATTAGGCAAGCCTACATCTTTTTTTGGGCGGCAAATAAAAAGGCCTTGGCTTCCTCAAACTCGGGATTTAGCTTCAAGGCGCGTTTGAGGGCTGAAACCGCGGGAGAGTACTGGCCGCTTTCAAACAGGGCCCGGCCCAGGTTGAACCACAGGTTCTCGTCATCCTGGGTCAGCTCCAAAGCCCGCTTGTAGTTTTGCACCGCTTCGGTGAACATGCCCAACTTCCTGAGCTGTATGGCGAAATCGTTAAAAATGTGCTTTTGCTCCGGCTCGAACACCTCATCTATGGTGGCCAGTTTCTTGAGCGCCTCTTTGGCTTTCTCCTCATCGCCCGTGGCCATATAGGTCTTGCCCAGCCCCAGATTGGCGCGCAGGTTGCGGTCATCATGTTTCAGGGCGTTGCTAAATTCATACTCAGCGGAGAGATATTCCTTTTCCTCCAGATGGCGCTCGGCCCGGGAGGAGATTTTGTCGGCCATATCTTTTTTCAGATTGACCTGACGGGGCTGAAAGTCCTGTTGCAGGACAAAACGTTTATTGAATTCCTCAAAGCTAACATCCTCGCTGTAGGTGGTGGGCTGATCATTGTTGTCCAACAGAATCATCTTGATCACTTCGTCACTCTTGACCGAAGCCCGCCAATAGTTTTGCATGGTGGCGTCTTTGGCCGTATCGCCGGTGCCCACCTTGCTGGCAACAACCTCGAGGTACACGCCTCCATCCACTACCTGGTCCCCGCTCATTGCCAACTCCTTCCTCTAAACATAGGCGCCCCTCCACCAAGCACTCCAATACATCACTTCTGCCACGATGCCAAGAGCCAGGGCAAACCCAATATTCGCAACCGCAAAATAAACCAGAGGCGGCCAGCCTATCCAAGCCCCGATTACAACCAGACCCAAAGCAGAGGCCACCCAGCCCGTCTTGACCTTTCCCCAACGGTTTGGTTGGACTTTGGGCGGTGGCCAGAGATGCTCTTGCCTCTTCCAGCGTTGAATCACCACAAAAACCGGTATCATAACCACATGAATCTCAGTAATAATCAAGGCCAGGAGCAGTTGATAAGGCACCCAGCCCCGGTACCATACCAGTATAGCCAAGACCAGGGCAAACAGCTTGTCGCCAACCGGGTCTAAAAACGCCCCCAGCTTGGTGACTAAGCCCCGTTGCCGGGCCAGGCCGCCGTCCAACAGGTCTGAAAAACCCGCCACCAGGCCTAAGAGAATGATCCAGCCCAGGGTGGTTCCGGTCAAACTCATCCAGAGTATGACCAGGGACAATCCCATGCGCATTATGGTCAGATGGTTAGGGGTGACCCATCTGGGCACCCAGCGCACAAATACCCCCTCTTGCCGCCTGTGCAGGGCCTGCCCGGCCTGGGGTGGGGTTTGGGCATCCAAATCCAGACTCCATAGAAAGATTTAATCATATAACCAATGTTCGATTAGGCGTCAATCATATCCCGCCCCGGGCCTCCCGGCTCTTTTTGACCTTGGCGGGCGAGCTTGTGCAGATACAGGCTGAGTACGGACAAGGCCGCCGGTGTAATACCGCTTATCCGGCCGGCCTGTCCCAGATTTATGGGCCTCACCCGCATGAGCTTCTCTTGGACCTCCCGGCTCAGACCGGGCAGCTCCGTATAATCCAGGTCCGCAGGCAGGCGCATGGCCTCACGTTCTTTGAACCTGGCCACCTGCTCCCTTTCCCGCTCCTGATACCCGCAATAATGGGCCTGTATCTCAAGCTGGTCACACAACCCTTGGGGCAGGCCCGTAAGTGTTTCCAGGGCGGGGTCCAGCTCGGCCAGGTCCACAATCCCCAGATCAGGGCGGCGCAAAAGCTTGGCCGCAGGCATGGGGCTGCGCAGGGGAGCCGAGCCCATGCGAGCCAGCTTGTCGTTGACCGGGGCGCTGGGATTGATGCGCACCTGATTGAGCAGGTCCCAATTCCTTTCCAGGGCTTGGCTCTTTTCCCGGAAAACCCGCCAGCGCCGGTCGTCCACCAATCCGATCTCCCGGCCCAGCCCGGTCAGGCGCATGTCCGCATTATCCTCGCGCAGGGTGAGGCGGTACTCCGCCCGGGAGGTGAACATGCGGTAAGGCTCGCTGGTGCCCCTGGTGACCAGATCATCAATAAGCACGCCCAGGTAGGCTTGAGAGCGGTCCAGGAGCAAAGGCTCCTGGTCTCGTATATCCCTGACCGCGTTGATGCCCGCCATCAGCCCCTGGCCCGCGGCCTCCTCATAGCCGCTGGTGCCGTTGACCTGTCCGGCCAGATAAAGCCCTGGCACGATCTTGGACTGCAGATCCGGGGTGAGATCCATGGGGTCGGCGAAGTCGTATTCAATGGCATACCCGGGCCTTACGATAAAGGCCCTTTCGCATCCGGGCATGGTCTGCACCATACGCTTTTGCACCTCCCAGGGCAGGCTGGTGGGGATGCCGTTGGGGTAAACCAGGCCATTGTCCAATCCCTGGGGCTCCAAGAACACCTGGTGGCTGGGCTTTTCGGGAAAACGCACCACCTTGTCTTCCACAGAGGGACAATAGCGGGCCCCCACGCCGGTGATCACCCCTGCGTACATGGGCGCCAAGTGCAGGTTATCCCTTATGATATCATGAGTAGCCCCGGTGGTGTGAGTCAGCCAGCAACAGGTTTGCCCCATTTTCGGGGCCTGGCTTAGAAAACTGAACATGCGCGGGGACTCATCCCCCCATTGCTGGGGCAGGGAGTCCAGGTCCAAAGAACCTTGGGCCAGGCGCGGCGTGGTCCCGGTCTTCAGGCGCGAAAGCCTAAGCCCCAAAGCGGCCAGCTGTTCGCTCAGGGCATTGCTGGGGGGGTCGCCCATGCGCCCGGCCGGGGTCTGTTTCAGGCCCAGGTGGATCACTCCCCGCAGAAAAGTCCCGGCAGTAAGTATCACCCTCTGGCAGGGTATCTTCTGGCCGCCTGCGGTTATTATCCCTCTTGCCCTGCCCTTTTCCAGGATCAGCCCGGCCACCTCTGCTTCCAGCATCCAGAGCCCTGGCTGCTGCATACAGGTTTTGCGCATGCGGGCGGGGTAGGCCTGTATATCCACTTGCGCCCGGGAAGACCACACCGCCGGTCCCTTGGCCTGGTTTAAAACCCGAAACTGAATGCCGGTGGCATCGGTGTTCAGGGCCATCTCCCCGCCCAGGGCGTCGATCTCCTTGACCAGGTGGCCCTTGGCCAGCCCCCCCACCGCGGGATTGCAGCTCAAGGCAGCCACATGGTCTGTGTTTATGGTGACCAGAAGGCACACCAACCCCATACGGGCCGCGGCCAGGGCCGCCTCGCATCCGGCGTGCCCGGCCCCCACCACAATAATCTCAAACAAGTCGGGAGTGCGTTCGCTCAACTTAATCCCAGATAGGCGTGACCCACCTCAGCGGCGCTCATAGCCGGCCCCGCCCCCCGCCAGACCGCTGACTCCACCTGCCCCAGATAGAGCAAGTGGTCGCCGGGCCGCCAAACCTCCAGAACCCGGCAGCAGAGCGCCCCCACCGCCTTGCTCAAAAAGGGGACATCCGAGGCCCCCTTCTCCAGTTCGATTCCTTCGAACCTGGCCCCAGCCGGACGGGCCAGCCTGCCTAAAAGCTCTTTATCCCGGGCCGGCAATAGGTTAAGGCAAAAGGCGGATTTCTTTTCCAGGCCGGGATGAATGGATCTGTTTTCCCGCACCGCGCTCAAGATAAGGGGCGGTTTTCCTCCCACCTGGCTCACCCAGGAAACCAGCATGCCTTGAGGGCGGGAAAGCTCTCCTGTGCTCAGAAAATACAACCCATAATGCAGATGGCTCAAAGCCTGCGTCAAAGGTTCGTCCCCATGGACGACATCTTCAATTTTCATTTATAATCCCTTTTGTTTTTTCTATAGCTGAAACCTCATACGCTCCACAAATATCATGAGCAAAAGGAGGTTACAAGTAGGGGATTCATTAGCAGATTGTTGAAAAAGGACCTGACCGCCTATTTATTTCCGCCCAGCCCGCGCAGCCAGGCCCAGGTTATTCCCATGTATTCATATATGGCCATCTCCGAGCCCAACAGGCCTCCGGCTGAAGGCAACAGCGCTTGATAGCTCAAGCTGAAACCACGGGTGCGAAAATCAGCGGGCGCAGGCAGGGGATTTAGGCCCCTGCCCTTGAAAAGCATCATGGCCCGGGGCAGGTGGCTGGCCGAGGTCACCAAGGCAAAGGGCTCGGCCCCCAACATCTTGGCCAGCTGCGCCGCCTGATCCGCAGTGTCCCAGGAAATCCGTTCCACGATCAGGTCCTGGCTGGGAACCCCCATCTGCAAGGCTAGGTCCCGCATGGCCTGAGCTGAAGTGCGGTCCTGAAACAACACCCCGCCTGAGAGCAGCAAACGGCTTCCCTTGACTCCCCGGTGCAGCCGCAGCCCTTCCAAAAGCCGGCGCAGGCCGGCCCCGTTCTGACTGTCTCCGGGCGTGCGCTGGCCCTGCCACACGGCAGCGCCCAAGACCACGACATTCTTCACTCCCCGGGCGCTCAAATCTGTAGGGTCGGCATAATCCCCGGCCGCCCCTTCCAGGGGCGACAACAAAAGCCAGCCGGTCGCCGGCAAGGAAAGAACCAAGAGCAGGCCAAAGGCGCAGGCCACCAGCATTGGCCCCAGCCGCCGCTGCGGCCGGCGCCACCATAAAAGCCCACCCAACAAAATCAGCCACAACACCGCTCCCACCGGAAACAAGGCGCGGCTGATTATCTTCTTCAGGATAAAGCCGAAAGCTTCCATGCTTGTTTGTTCTTACTCCAAAGGAATGAACCCGGTTACACTTTCAACTCATTATAAAACCAATGTATTTTACCGCCATTGTTTAAACCAAGAAAAAATCCATGGCTGATTCCCTCAGCGGCCGGTACTCATCTGCCCGGACCGGAGGAATGGGAAAACACCAGGAACCGGGTTATATATATAGCCAAGCCCATTTTATAATCGCCAGCGCAAATGAGGTGACTACATGCCCAAACATCCTGCCTTGCTTTTAGTCCTGACCGTCTTTCTGATTTGGCCCGCGAGTGCCCATGCCTCTGACCTGAGTGATGTGTTCAAGCAGGTCAATCCCTCGGTGGTGACGGTGTTGACTGTAGAAGAGCACACCTCCCAGGCGGACGCCGGCACCATCGTTTATAAAAAAGGCCTGGGCTCCGGGGTTGTCATCTCCGCCAAAGGCCTGGTCTTGACCGCGGCCCACGTGGTGCAGCTGGCGGACAAGGTGATTCTAAGGTTCCCCAGGGGTAAATGGACTTCAGCTCAGGTGGTCCGGGTGAACAAGTTGGCTGACGTGGCCCTGCTGCGCATGCAAAAAATCCCCGCCGGGCTCAAGGCGGCGCGGCTGGGGGAGGTAAAGCCGCCCCCCATAGGTGAGCAGGTGTTTGTGGTGGGGGCGCCCTATGGGCTCGCCCATACCTTGACCGTGGGCCATCTCAGCGGCCGCCGCCTCAGCCCCAACTTTTCCGGACCTCTGGTGCCCATTGAGTTTTTACAGACCGATGCCTCCATTAACCAAGGCAACTCCGGCGGCCCCTTATGCGATCGCCAGGGCCGGGTGATCGGCATCGTCAGTCACATCCGCTCCAAGTCCGGGGGCTCGGAAGGCCTGGGGTTTGCAACCAGCCTGAGGACGGTAAGTGCCTTGCTTCTGGGGCCGGAGAACTTCTGGACCGGCCTGGACTTCTATTGGGTCAGGGGCCGCCTGGCCAAGGCCTTGAACCTGCCCCAAGGGGCCGGCCTTTTGACGCAAAGGGCGGCCAAGGGTTCGCCGGGCCAGAGGCTGGGACTTCGGGGCGGAAACACCAAGGTCCGGTTGGGGCGCAACCAGATTCTGTTGGGCGGTGACGTGATCTTGAAGATCGGCGATATGCCCGTATCCGCCAAAATCGCCGGCTTATACTCCTTGAGAAAATATCTAAAGAAGTTCCCTAAAAACACACCCCCGCAGATTTTCATCCTAAGAGAGGGCAAGCTTTTGAAATTAAAGCCTGCGGGATGATCTGCTGAACCAAAAACCCGCTCGGCCAGTGCAGGGCGCGTCAGCCCCTGCTTGAGTCCAACAGGGCCTATTCTAATTTCTGCATTAATTTAAGAAGGATACAAGCGCAAATAAACCATTGACTTTGCATTCCTGACTGTAGTAAATACTACTAAAGCAAACTGATTATGTAGTAACGCCTACTGGGTAGCCTCTTTGGGTCTAGTACTGCATCCTGAAATCCTTTTTGTGAACGGGCCGGTGCGGCTGACCAAAACTCAGCTCAAGGTGGCGGATTATATTCTCTCCCATGCCAGCAACGTCCAGTTCATGACCGCCGCCGATCTGGGCCGGGAGCTGGAGGTCTCAGACGCCACCGTGGTCCGCCTGGCCCAGACCCTGGGCTTTGAAGGCTTCAGTCAGCTGAAAAAACACCTGCGCCAGCACGTCATGTCCAGCCTGGACACGGTCAGCCGCATGGAAGAGACCGTGGAAGACATCCACTCTGTGGACGATGTGCTAAGGGCGGTCATGCAGACTGACCTGGAAAACCTGCGTCAGACTGCGGAAGCCACCTCAACCCAGACATTCAGCGATGTGGTTAGGGTCCTTAAGCGTGCCAAGGAAATCCATATCATCGGCCTGCGCTCGGCCCATGCCCTGGCCAGCTTTCTGGCCAGCGGCCTGCGCTTTCTGGGGCGGCGGGTGCACCTGCTCAGCCCTGGCATCGGTTACCTGTGGGCGGATGTACGGGGGCTTGACCAGGACTCGGTGCTGGTGGCCTTTTCCTTCCCCCGCTACACCAAAGTCACCATCGAGGTGGCGGAAGAGGCCCACCGGGCCGGGGCCACTGTAATCAGCTTCACCGACTCCAGCCTCTCCCCCTTGGCCATCTCCTCGGATTACGTTCTGCCCGCTTCCTACAGCATCAAGTCCTATATGGAGTCC